>NZ_JBEXKU010000001.1:0-232705 GCF_040609575.1 Streptomyces sp. NPDC004647
GAGGGTGTCCACGTCGTTCGTCACAAAACGATCTTGGACACCCTCGTTCTCGTCTCCGCAGGCACCCCTTGGACCACACCACCAGGAGGAACCAGTGTCATACCCGCAACTACTCACCCCCGAGGAGAAGCTCGCCGACGCGAAGAAGCAGCTGAGCCTCCCGCGTATCGTCGTGATCTGCGGCTCCACCCGCTTCATGACCGAGATGACCGAGGCCGATCTGCGGGAGACCAAAGCCGGAAAGATTGTCGTCAAACCGGGCTGTGACATGAAGTCGCCGCACGAACTTTGGTCCGATCCTGTCGAGGCCGAGGCGCTGAAGGTTCGACTCGACGATCTGCACCGAGCGAAGATCCGGCTCGCTGATGAGGTGCTCGTAGTCGGCGACTACATCGGAGACAGCACCCGAGCCGAAATCGCCTACGCCCGGTCACTGGGCAAGCCCGTGCGGTTCACGCACCCCGAAGTCGACCCTGACGCCTGACCGCCCGCTGCCACCTCGACAACCAGGGCCGGCAGCCCGCCGCCTGACCGTCTCGCGGTGGCTTCGGCCGCCGCCCACCCCACCCCCTCCGCAGGCATCCCTTGGAATTGATCATCTAGGGCAGCAACAGCCCTGATGCTGCCACGACGTCGGACCACCTCCCCACGACGCTTACGCACAGTGAACGTCCGCCATCATGATCCGCAAACTAACTCTCTCAAGATCCGCAAACAAAAACTCTTAACGCGCTTCTGACCTGCACGGTTCAGTTCATGATCCGCAAACTAAAATCCTCGGTCACAGCGGTGAGGCGGGGGGTGCGCAGATGGGTCCCGGCGCTGGAGAGGCGGGCCACGCACTGCGGGTAATCGGAGCCGGTGACCAAGACGTGCCCGGTTCGGCGCAGGGGGCCGACGCGGTGCTCTGTGTCGTAGTGGGCGACGTGGATGAAGGGGGTGGGGGCCGCAGCGTCCGGGGTGGTGCTGAATGCTGTGGCCGTTGTGCCGTGGAGGTAGCGCACGGCCATCGCGCCGAGCGGTGCCGGTTCGATGCGGGCGGTGTGGCCGACCGCGTGAGCGGCGGTCGCGGTGACGAGGTCGACACCGGTGACCTGTTCGATGAGCTGGGCGGCCAGAGGGTCGGTCAGGTGGGGCGAGATGCTGATGATGCGCGGTCCAGTCGCGGTGATACGGAGGCGTACCTGCGCGGGGCCTGTGTGGAGACCGACTGCGGCGAGGGCTCTGCTGACGCTGGCTTCGATCGCGGTGACGCACACGTCGTCGGCGTCGACGACGAGTTCGGCAGGGACGAGGGCGTGCTCGGCGGCAGGATCAAATGTCGTGTGGGAGAGAGCGATGACGTGGGTTCCGCTGTGAGTGCCGTAGGTGTAGGCGGTGGCCTCGAGGCCGTCGAGGAGCGGCTCGATGACGGTGCCGGTACCTGGCCAGGTCGCGGTGGTCACGGCCGAGAATGCTTCGGCGAGATCGGGCAGGGCGCTCACCGTTCGCGCGGCGTAGCGTCGGCGCGGGGAGTCGGGCTTGCATATGAGGGGAAAGCCGACGTGGTGGGCTGCTTCGAGGGCCTGCTGGTAGGAGTCAGCCCGGAGGCTAGAGCTGCCTTCGATCCCGGCCCTTTCGAGGACCGCGGCAGTGCGGTGCCGCGCGCCGCAGGTTTGAAGGGCCTTGGTGTCCGGGCCGGGTAGGCCGAGCTCCTGGCGTACGAGGGCGGCCGCGCGCTGGTAGGCGGGTTGGAAGGTCATGATGCCGTCAATGGTGTGGCTGTTGGCGAGCTCTTGTACGACCTGGAGCACCTGTGTGGGCTCCAGGAGGCTCGCGGTTCTTGCTGCAGCGAGGTAGGGGCGCTGCCAGGTCGGCGGGCGCTCGTCGAGGAGGAGTAGGGGGCTTGCTGCGGCCAGGCGCTGCATGGCGTGCTCCCACTCGGCGCACGGTCCGGTTCCGAGCAGGAGCAGGTGGCTCGGGGGACTCATGGTGTCGTCCTGTGGCGGCATTGGCTGTTCAACGGCGGTGCTCCTTGGGGTGGTTGCGGTGCACCGGGGGTGAGCCGCTGAGGTGGCTGGGGCCACTCTTTCGGCGTGTGCATGAAGGGGCAATGGCTTCTCCTTGGATCCTCCCTGGCAGCGGGCGACTTGGGCGCTGTGTGCCACATGGCGGGATGCGAACCGATGTATCGATCTCTGCTGGCGGGAGGCGTTCCGCCCAGTGGGTCTTAACGTTGAAGCACCTGGTCAGGCTGGTGTCCTGGAGGAGCTGGGCTCGGCGCGGTTCGTTGCGGATAAGTCGCCGCGGATTAGTTTTCTGGGTGGCTTCTGGCGGAGGGTCAACGCTCACAGACCGGATTTGACCTGGACTGATACCCAGCCGTTAGGTCGATTCGGTGTCCTGTCAGACCTGTTGGGACTCGATAGGAAGTGCCGCTTCCTGGAAGAGGCCGTTCCTCCCAACTTCGCGGTTAGAGAGTAGAGATGTTCCTTGACGGGCCCGTGTGGCGGGACCGGGGCAGCTTCGATGGGGAGGGGTAGTCGATGATCGAGTCTGATGTCGTTGCCGCAACGGGCTTGGCCGACGACGGGATGACTGCGCATTCGCGGGTTTACCTGGTGCTGCAGACGCTCAACAGAATGGGACCCGGTCTGCATCCTCTGAGGAGGATCATCGACGAGTCGGGTGTCACCAAGAGCACGGTGCACCGGATTCTGCGCGCCGGCGTCGCGGCCAAGCATCTCGTCTATCGCGCCCCGGGCCGGTACGGCGTCGCTACCGACGTCGCGAATCATCGCCCGGACGCGAGTGTGCATCTGAACTTGGCTCACAACAGTGCTCTGGAGCGAGAGACCACGGCTCTGCAGCGCCAGACCGCGCAGGTTGCGATGGCGTTCGGGGCGGTCCTCATCGATGACACTCCCGGTCGCCTGATGCTTAACCACTCCTACGGGAGGAGGAGTGACTTCCAGGCGGCGTTTAGCCATGCCAGCGTCGATATCAGGGTCGCTCTGCGGTATTCGCCGCTGCATGCAGACGCGGCGGGTCTGGTGATCCTCAGCCATCTTGACGGCGCTTCGCAGAGCCATGTGATGCGGGAGATCCGCTCCGAGGGATACGTGCTGACCCCGTCGCCGTTGCCCGACTGGCTCATGCTGGCCGTTCCGCTGTGGCGAGGTCAGACTGTGACTGGTGCCCTCAGCGTTGTGGGTCTGCGACCTCAGATGCAGCGTAATCGGTCCGAGTACGCCTCTGCCGCGCTGGCTTCTGCTGCCCGGCTCAGCCACCGTTGTGAGCTGGCGAGCGGGCAAATGCGCCTGGCCGGCTGATGCACCAGCGTCCAGCGAAGGGAGCGGATGTGTGACTGAGCGCTTTAGACGGCGGGTGAATGCGCTACCTGGCGGATCTGAGCGTCGTACCTGGCGAGCGCATCGCCGCAGCTCACGCCGAAAATGCCCCGATGTCGAGCCTTCCCCGAAGCACTGCCACAGTACCTCGCCGTACGCCTGAACCTGCTTATCAGCCTCAGCTTACCCGTACGTCGTTGCGGATCGCGTCCACTTCACCGGCAAAGGCATCAAGGTTCACGTCTTCGGGCTTGACCGTCGAGCGCAGCACCTCTCTCACCGTCGCGACCGTGGAGGCGTCTGCCCAAGTGCATGCCGCTTCTACCGTGTCGAAGTCCACGTCAGGCATCCGCCGAGTGGTCACGCGGCACTGCAGCGGTTCCTGGGAGCCGGGCGGGGTGATCGTGCGGGGTCCGACCAAGGGGCGCGGTCCGTTATCGCGGCGATCCAGTACCCGAAGGAGTTCATCACGTGCCGTCACTGGGCTCAGGACGGTGCCATAGACCCCGGTGACCGACAGGGCCAGCGCCTGAGAGCGTTTAGAAACGGGGTTGTAGGCGCCAAAGGCAGCCGTCGGGTGCTCGACTTGCCCCGACATCAGCTCAGCCAGAGTCTTGTCCGGGCCAGCTGCATCACGGGTACGTCGGTAGTGGCCGTGCGCCAGGGTGTCCGGCACGACCAGCCGGTGGTACACCGACGCTGTCCGCTGCGGTTTCGGGGATGACTGGGCCATGTCCGAGCCGGAACCGCTGCCGCATCCGGCTGTCGCCGCCACTACCGCTATGACAGCCGCCCATGCCGTACGCCTCACACAAGACTCCCCGTTGATACAGCAGTAGATGACCACGACAGCTTTGCAGACTTGACCGGTGCAGGGGACACCGACCGGTCTCTCCGACCTGAACGTGAGCGCGGTAGGTGGCGAAACCAGCCACCTACCGTGCTCAGTCACAACCAGCGTCCAGCGAAGGGAGCGGATGTGACTGCTCCCTTCACCTAGCCCCCGTAGCACTGGTGTTGGCCGGCACAGGGGCAAGTCAGAGCGATGGACTCCGCTATTCACACGCTCCGGAGCGGCAACTACAGGATCTGTCACCCGACTGTCGAGCGAGGTGGCGTTGCAGCTCGATGTGCCGGAACTGGTACACCGCCCCGACTTGCCGCAGTACACCCCGACGCTCGTGCGCATCCTGAAGGAACGTCATCAGATCCCACGGGGTTTTGTGGCCTACTGTCAGGTAGGCCCTGGTCAGCGTGAAGTCTGCCCATGCTGTTTCCTTCCGTCCAGCTCCGAATCCGGCCGCGATTCCGACCACGAGGCCACTCGCGAGACCGCCGTGGCGGCCGAACGCAAACCCGACCACGAGACCGCACATGAGCCCGGACGGAAGGGCCAGCGTGAGGAAGGTGCGTCGGTCCAAGGCGAGCAGTGTGGCAGGTCCGACCGCGGTAGTCAGGTCTTGTCTCTCTACCGCGTGCCCGAGCACGAGCCCGAGCAGGAGTGCGCCCCCGATTCCGCTCGCGAGGCCGTCCGCCATCCCGATCCCGACCGCGAGTCCAGCCGCGAGCGACTTGGGAGACCAGCGCAGCCGGGCGCTCGGGCCGCGGCCGCCTGGGCGCACTCCCTGGCCTATGAACGCCGCCCACCCGGCCACGAACCCGCCCAGGAACCCGACAATGAGCCCCGACACGAGTCCGCTCATCAGCCCCACCACAAGGCCCAACCCGAGCCCGACCGCCAGCGCGGACAGTAGCGGCCATAGCCGGCGGGTGTGGGAGGGGATGGCGTGGTGGAGTGCCCACCAACCGATGTCGGGGCTGCCTGCGCGGTGGGTTTCTAAGTGCTGAGCGACGAAGACAAAAGTGCGGTGGGCCTGGTCTACGGACCAGTGCGGCGGGTTGGGGCTGTGGGGAGCGTAGGCGGCGGGGATGAAGGTGTTGAGCAGGTGGGTATGGAGAGCGGTGGCGGTGGGGAAGGCCGCAGCGTTGCAGAGTTCGTCCGGGTGGGGGGCAGGGCCCGGCGATGCCTGTGGGTGGGGGCGGGGGTTGTAGATGGTCCGGGCCAGGAACAGTCCCAGCGGGGTACTCAGGGCCTGCGCGAGGGGAGTATTGGTGCCCAGCTGGGAAACCACTGCGTTCCAGCGGTCGGCTGCGGCAGTGTGGGCGCCGCCCGCATCGCGACGTAGGTAGGCGGCGGCGTGGTCGGGGGGGGGGAGGGGGAGCAGTTGGATGCCTGCGGCCCCGTTGAGCCGCACCACGGTGTCCGGTCGGGTGAGGGCGGCGCGGTACTCGGTACTTCGGCTTGCCAGGATCACGGGGTGTTTGGGCGGCAGGGACTGGTTGAGGGTGTCCAGCGCCAGGGCGTGCAGGGCCGGGGGAAGTTCATCGAAGCCGTCGAGGATCGGCAGGATGCGTCTGGCGTCCATTAGGGCCTGGGCCAGGTCGTTGGGGCCGGATCCGGGCATGGCTGCAGTGCCGGGGGCGGAGGTGCGTAGGGCAGGGTGGCTTTGCCGCAGAGTATCGGCCATCCACCCTTCCAGTTCCTGGTTGGCAGGGTGCCAAGTAGCGAGGGAGAAGATCACCGGCACCATGCCGCCGCCTTCGGGACGCCGCTCGATCAGATCCTGCAGCAAACGGATCAGCAGCACGGTCTTGCCTGAACCGGGATCTCCCAGCACAACCAGGCGCCGGGTGGGCACGCGCTGGGCGAAGACCTCGCCGATCTGGGCGTCGGTTCCTGCCAGCCCCGCGGCGCCTGGGGGCCAACGGGCGGGATCGCCCGGCGATCCGCCAGGCCAGGCATGCGCCATACCGGTCAGCAGGCTCCATGGCTCGATCAGGTCAGCATCGGCCGCCCGCCAGGCGACCGGCAGTGGATAGGGGTCGTTCACCCGACGGATTCCCGTCTCGATGTCCCACTGCTTCCTCACTGCTCGCGCCAACTGGTCGGCGACTGCATCCAAACCCGCTGCGGTGGCTTCGGCGCGGTCGTGGTGGAAAGCGGTCCAGGCCAGGTAGGCCGGCCCCAGAGTGGGCAGCAACGTGGCCGCCGTCTCGGCCACCCCCAGCTCGAAATGTCGGGCCAAGGCCAGCGCCGCGACCATCCCCAACGCTGTGAGCAGCACATACCGGCTGCCCACTCGCGCCGGTCCACCGCCGTGTCCCCTAGTTCCCACGTCGACTATCCTGCCGCCTCCCGCACCGCATGGAGTGCCCTTTCAACAAGGCAGGGTTACTCCTCCGCGGCGGTCGCTCCCCCAGGCCATCCTCGCGCCGGCGATCGTGCGGCCCAGCAGGCTGATGACCGCCGGTCCCCCCAGACCGAGCGCTATGGGTTCCTGACCGCATAGGCGGCGGCCTCTGCCGGAGGGTTACTCCGGTTGGATGTTCAGCCGGAGGGCGGCGGTCACTGGGCGTTGTGGTCGTGGGTGGTTCGCTGCGTCTGAGGGGGCACGCCGCGAATACTGTCGCCTGCTGGTGCGGTGGGCACCATCGTGATGCGGGTGTATCCCATGGCCTGCAGGTGCCTGGGTGTCTCTCCTACGAGCCTGCAGCCGGTCTGGCTCAATTGCGGGTTCGGGTGGTGCAGGGCCCGCGTGGCGCCGTGCTGCTGGAGGACATCTGCCCCGGAGGACAGTACCCAACTGGGCAGGGCGTACAGGTACAGGTTGTGGAGGTCGGGGCGCAGAGCGACTTCTCTGCGGATGGCGTGCAGGGCGCGGTCCTGGTCGTGGACTTCCAGCGCTGACGAGAGCTGGGCCAGCATGGGGAGCAGCCAGCTGTTTTTGTGGTCGGCCAGGACGCTGGGTGCATCTGGGTGAAACAGTACGAATCGCAGGAAGTTGCGTTCCGGCATGGCGGTGGGGTGCTGCCGGATGCTGTCGAACAGGGCGCGGTACGCCGGGTTCGCCATCTTCACGTCCCAGCGGTGGTTGATGAGGAATGAGGGGAAGGCGACGGCGTCCATCATGGTGGCGTAGTCGTGCAGGAATGCCTGCGTCTCTGGGTCATCGGGCATGACGTGCCCGGCCAGCGACCTCAGGGCCTGCTGGGGGTCGCGGTTCACGGCGAGTCGGAAAAGACGCTGCTCCTGGTGTGCGGTCATTTCCAGGGCTTCGGACAGTGCGTGGAGCTTGTGGTCGGTCCACTCTTTGACCCGTCCGCGTTCCCAGGTGCCGTATGCGCGGGGACTGATGTCGAGTCGGACGGCGATGTCGACCTGGCGCAGTCCGAGCTGCAGCCGGCGGCTTTTGAGGAGGGCGTTGAGCCGCTCTCCCCGCAGAGCTGCGGCTTTGTGATGTGTGGTCGCGGTCAGTGGCGATGGGCGGTGGTGGGTTCGGGCCGTTGCCTCTCGCTCTCGACTTTGCGGGGCGGGCCGCCGCTGGAGTTGGCCGGGCTGTGGGAGGAGTGGGCGCTGGAGCGGAGTGGTGGGCTGCTGGGCCCACCGGCGGACCGCGGGCTGTCGCACTGCAAGAGGGGTGGCCATCGAGGTCCTGGTCCTTCCGTGGTGGTGTCCGCTGGTGGGGGCCGTTGGCGGTGTGCTCTCGGCCGGGTGGATCAGGCGGCTGCGCGTGTCGGGCTGCGAGCTCCTGCGGCGAGTTCGCTGGCGAGCGCGGCAGCGGCGGCGATGCCCGCTGGGCCGGGTGTGGCTTGGAGGAGTCGGATCAGGGCAGAGCCGACGATGACGGCGTCTGCGTAGTGGCTGACCTGGGCCGCGGCTTCGGCGGTGGACAGTCCGATGCCTACGGCGATGGGAAGCGTGGTGATGCCGCGAAGCCGTTCCACGGTGTGGGGCAGCCCGGGATCGAGGGGCCCGGTGTGCCCGGAGACGGCACGCGCTGCCGGGACGTAGATCATGCCGGTGGCGGCTGCGCATACGGAGGCCAGGCGGGCGGTGTGCGCGTGGGGGGCGACGAGGGGAACGGTGTGCAGGCCGTGTGTGCGGGCGGCGAGCAGCCAGGGTTGTGCTTCTTCGAGCGGTAGGTCGGGGATGATGGCCCCGGCAGCGCCGGCCTGGACGAGGTCGGCTGAGAATCGGTCCGGGCCGTAGTGGGCGACGGGCTGCCAGTAGGTCATGATCAGCAGGCTGGCCGGTGATGACGCGCGGAGCTCTCGAACGGCCGCGAACAGATGGTGAAGTCGAAAGCCGGCACGGAGGGCTTGCGCTGTGGCGAGTTGGATCGTGGGTCCGTCGAGCAGTGGGTCGGAGTAGGGAACGCCGAGCTCGAGGACCTCGGCGTGCTGCCCGAGGGCGTGGAGGGTGGCGAGGGACTGTCGGAATGTCGGATAGCCCACCGGCAGGTATGCGGCGAGTGCGGCCCGGCCCTCGGAGCGGACGGTTCTGAACGTGTGGTCCAGTTCCGCGGCGGCCTCGTTCGGGGCCGGCGGTGTCGTGTCGAGGGGCACAGGAGCTCCGTAGGGGTGAGGTAGGGCAGCCGGGGGCTGCCTTCAGGGGCGGGGAGTGGGGGGCCTTGCGGCTCTCGCCCCCGGTACCGGGCCCGGCAGGGGGGGTGTGGTCGGTGCGAGCCGGGAGGGTGGCGCCGGGGTCGTGTGGCCAGGGGCCGAGGAGTTTGGAGGCTGGCAGTGCGACCGCATAGAGGTGAGGGGGCAAGCGGGCCTGGTACTCGGCGAGTTCTCGGGTGCCGGACGGTTGCGGGGCGTTGATGGCCGCTGCTTGGAGCAGGCTGATCGCTTGGTGGGCTTGCGTTTCTGGCCCGCTCCAGCGGATGGCGAGGAGGTCACAGCCTTCCGGCACGCGTTCCGGAAGGCTGTGAGTGGAGGCCTGTCTCCAGCGTGGGCAGGGGTCGATGACGATGACGGCGTAGAAGCTGCCCCAGCGGTGGTGGGCGGCCTGCACCGGGGAGGTGAAGGTCATCGATGCGGGTCCTGCCGGGGCGTGGTGGAGGGCGTGGGGATGAGGAACGGCCTGTATGGCAGGGGCCGGGGACGGCAGTGGGGTGGGATAGGTCAAGTGGCTGGGGGGTGGCCGCGTGGTCATGCCGTGGTCCAGCCGTACAGGCCGAGGCTCTCTGCGGCGCGGATGGTTTGGTGGTCTTGGTTGATGGCGCGTATGTCGTCGGCCATCAGCAGCAGTTGTCCCGGGCTGGTGCCGGCGAGGACGGAGGCGCCGGGGTCGAGCGGGGTAGTGGCGACCACTGTGGGCAGGTTGACCAAGGTGTGCAGCAGCGGTTCGCAGAGCGCGCCGTGGCGGTTGGCCACGAGGGAGACCTTGGTGAGGTGGGGGCGGCGGCCGGTGCGTGCGAGACCTTCGGCGCGGCCGGTGGTGAGGGTATGGACGGTGTCGCGGATCGGGTTACTGCCGGTGGCCTGGTACAGGACGTCGGCGGTGAACGTGTCGTGTGGATCGGTGCGTAGGGAGAGCAGGACGGGGCCGCGGTCGGGCTCGTAGATGATCTGGCTGCGGGCTGGGCCGTGGGTGATGCCGAGCGCGGTGAGGATGCGCAGGGTGTAGAGGGCGAGGGCGCGCGGCAGGAGTCCGTGCCGGCTCATCAGGTCGGTGCGGTAGGGGCGATGGTCCGTGGTGCGGGTGTCGGACCAGATTTCGGTGACCGTGTGGTTGGGGGTGCCGTCAAGTCCGGGGCTGCTGACGGTGTGGACGAGGTACTGGGTGCCGTGCAGATGCTCTTGGAGGACGAGGGGGCGGGGCGCGTGGGCGGGGTGCTGCAAGAACTGCCATGCGCTGCGGATGTCGCCGCTGGTGCGGCACAGGTGGCCGCTGTCAGGGCTGGTGGGGTCGGCAGGCTTGAGGACGCTCTGCGGAAGGCGGCAGTGGGCTGCCCAGGCGAGGGCTTCTTCGAGGTGGGTGGTCCGGATGACTCGGGGTGCGGTGATTCCGGCGCGTGTCAGGGCTGCCGCGGTGCGGCCGAGGTCTTGGCGGAGCTCGGACCGCGTGGGGTCGTTGCCTGGTAGCTCCAGGCGGTGCGCGATCCGGTCGGCGAGTTCGGTGCCGTCGGCGGATCCAGCGATGACGGCGCCGACACCGAGTGCACGAAGCGCCTTCGTTGTGCGGCGCAGGCTGCCGTCGTGCCGGACGCGATGGAGGTACGGGGGGGCGGCGGTCCCGCAAAGTTCTGCTGCGGGGCGGGCGGTGGGAAGGATGACGGCGACGCAGTCCCAGCCCTGTCGGGCGAGCTCGGTGCAGTAGTGATGACCGGCGCCAGCAGGCCCGATGACAGCTGCGACGCCCGTGCGCCAGGCCGGGGGCGCGGCCACTGCAAGGGCTGAGCTAGCAAGGGCCATGGGTGAGGACTCCAAGGGGTTCGGTCCGGTGAGGCGGGGCGGCAGGTGCAGCGGTCAGTGCCGGGCGGGCGGCGGGTGAGTGGGGGCGCCTGGACGCGGGGTACGTCCGGGGCGCCCCCACGCTCAGTCGAGGGCTGGCCGCTCAGGGGGGGAGCGAGCGGGGAGCGTTGGCGGGGAGGCCGGTCTCGCCTCAACTGGTCCTGGTCAGGGGGTGTGGGATGGGCCCTCTGGCCAGGAGATCTGCAGTTCAGGGAGCGGTGGTCCCCCTGGTTCGCTGGGGGTCGGCGGCATGCCGAAGGCCCGCGGGTCGCGGCGTCGGCTGTGCGCGCCAGGAGAACCGGTCTTTGATGCAGGAGGCTGAGGGGGTGTGTGGCCGGCAGGAGCTGGTGCTGGGAGGGCCAGCTCCTGCCGGTCCACTCGCTCAAGGAGAGTTGCTGGCTCCCCATGGCGATGACGGCCGGCCCAGGTAGCTAGTCCGGGCCGGCGGGCCGTCGTCGGGCGGTTGCTAGCCGCGGTGTCCGACGACGTCGGGATTTCGCTCGTTGACCCCGCCCCGGCCGCCCGCTCTGCCGCCGGGTTTTGTACGCGTATCGGCCCTCAGGTAGGCCCCGTCGTGTGGCCAGGTCTGGCCGGAGGCGAGGGGTCGGTTGCCTTGGGAGGGCTGGCCGATGGGGCCGTGAGTGGGTGAGGGTTCTCGGCGGGGGTGTGTGCCGGTGGCGGCGGGTGTCTCGATCGGCTTGTGCTGGTCGTTGTCGGTGCATGCCGTGGGCAGGGAGCGTTTCGCTGCCTGGGGTGCGCCGAATGCGGTCAGCTCGAGAGCTGTTGCCGCGGCGATCGGTTCCGCTTCTGCGGTGAGGCGTCCGCGCATGGGTGGTTCCCCTCCGGTACGGGGCTGGCTACTCAGGAGGTTGACCGGTGCCCTGTCCCTGCCGGGATGAGCTGGTCTATCCTGAGTACCGCCGATGAGGTGCATCTCGTCGGTGGCAAGCCCCAGTGGGTTGTTTGATCTGCTGGGTTCAGTCATGTAGCGGCCGGTTGTGGTTCAGCAGACGGCCGCTGGGTGCGGGTGTGAGTGCTAGGTGCTGGGCGGGCTGGGTGTTATCGGTCCCCCCGGTACCTGCTCACGCATTCTGGTCGGCGAGCACGCCGAGGATGCGGCCTCCCTTTTCCGACCACGGATGGTGCACGGTGCCGGGTCGAGCCAGCCAGACCGTTCCTTTGGGATAGGTTCCGTATTCGTCCTTGATTTCTCCCTCGACGACGAATGCGGCCTCACAGTTGGTGCCGTGGAAGTCTTCTCCGGCATGTGAGTCCGGCGGGAAGGTGAAGACGTAGACGGAGACGCCGCCGTATTGCAGGAGACGTGTTGCCTGGACGTTTCCGGCGTCGGCTCCCATTTTCGGCTCGTCGTCCATGTGAGCGTAGGTGAATCCCGTGTCGGCCTGTGTCGTCATGAGAGCTCCTCTGGTGGTCGGGCGCGGTGATGGGGCTCGGGATCTCACCGGGGATGGATGGTTCCCCCGCGAAGAGGCAGGTGTGGGGGGGCGGCAAGGTGGCCTGCTTCAAGTTCTGCGAGGTCGAGTTCGCTGAGGGGGCCGAACAGGGCGGCCGCTGAGGTAGGCCTGGTGTCGGCCGGGAGCGAGTGGAGTGGTGCCGAGGCCAGTTCCAGTTCCAGCCGTGCGAGCGTCTCGGCCGTGTGTCGTGGCATCGGTGCTGGAGGTGTCAGGCCGAGGCCGGGCGCGGTGAGTGCCGCGAGGGTCAGTCCGTACAGAAGCGAGGCGTCTGCGTCCGCTATCGGTTTTCCGCCCTGGAGTGCGTTGTTGGGCGGCGTGCGCTGAACGGCCGTCCCGTCCGGGTTCCAGCTCAGGGGCGCGCTGACAAGGCTGAGGTGGTGCTCGGTGGCGGCGACGGAGGCGGTGTGTGCCTCTTCCTGTGTCACGGGCCCCATCTGCAGCCAGACCGAACCGACTGCCAGATGGGGAAGCACGTACGGGATGATGGTGGAGGACAGAATTGCCGGGTTCCGGAACGCTGTGATGATGATCCGGCACTCCGTCAGGTGTTCGGACCATTCCTCGCCTGCGGCAGCCAGTTCGGCAAGTGCGGCTGCTTCGCGGGCATTGCACTCCTCTGGGAGTGTCCACATTCCAGCTGCCATGCCGGCTGCGCGCAGTCCGTCCGTCACGCGAAAGGCGTCGCGGGCCGAGGCGAGCACGGTAATGGCGGGGAACGGCATCAGATACTCCGGCGGTCGGGTGTGTTCTTTCGACGCTGGAATCACGCTATGGATGCTGTCGCTTTGGCGCTATTGCATGAGTGCACGATCTGCGGCGCGGTGCCTTTCGGATGTGCACAGTCGGGCCGGGGGGGCCGTGTGACGGTGATGGCAGTGCACAGTTGCGGTGTCCGGGGGTGACGGCTGTGCACAGTCGCTGCGACCCCCTCAGTGGCTATGTCTGCTGTGGGGCGGCTCATGTCGGCTCCCCGGTGGTCGGGGAGCCGAGGTGGCGGGCACCCGGATGCGGTTGGGTTAGGGCCGGCCGGCCGGTGGCGATGAAGAGCGCCAGGGCGAGGTCTTGGACACCTATGGCGTCGGGGGTCAGGTCCTGTCGGATCAGTTCTTCCATGGCCCGTATGTGGCTGCGAACGGTAGCCACTGACTTCTCCAGGGCACGCGCGGTGCGTTCCAGGTTGGATTCGTTTTCCAGCCACACGCACGCGGTGTGCACGAGATCGCGATGGTCGGATCGCACGGGCTGGAGGAGCTGGTCGGCCCACTCTTTGACTTCCGGGGTCGTGAGCAGCTCGGCCAGGTCAGGCTGGTGCACTTCGCCGGAACCAGGGTGCTCCGAAGGCTCGGGGAGGGTGAGGATGTCCAGGGCGAGAAGGACGGGGATCTGGTTGATCAGTGAGCTGAGGTCGAGTGAGAGGAGTTCAGCGGCCGCCTTCACACGCTCGCGCACCGTGTTGCGGTGCACCCCCAAGATGCCTGCTGCTTCGTTGTAGGAGAACGGCAGGGCCACGGGAAGGGTCTCCAGGAGCTGTTCGCGCTGGCTGCGGCGCAGCTTCATGATCTGGGCCAGGCAACGTTCGGCCCAGGCACGTGCCGCATGGCGGTCGAGAATCGGGGCGAGCTTGGCCTCCGGTTCGGCGACCTTGACCCGATCCGGTTCGTGGGCGGCTTTCCTCAGTTCCTTGAAGGCTTCGACATAGGCGTCCGCGGTCCGGGCCAGGGGGTGGCGCTGGCTTCCGCCCATGAGGTGATCGTCCAGGTTCGCGATCAGGCGCCGCAGGTCAGCGGCAATGCTGTCGTACTCCCCGTCCGGTGTGGGGTCGACGATGAGGACGTGATCGGCCTTTCCGGGGCAGAGGGTCACCAGAGCGCGGCCGGCGAGGGTGCTTTCGCACCGACGCAGCGTGGGTTCGCGGTTTTCGATTCCGCAGTCGATGACGTAGACGCGAGCCATGTCGCTGTCGAGCAGTCCGGGGGCCAGGCCTGCGAACGCACGCTGGGCCTTGACCGATTCACCGACCATGAGGAGTTGGAAGACGGCATGGCGTACCCCGCGGGCATCTTCCAGCGCGACCCGGTGGTCGTTGCATGCCTGGTCCACCAGGCCGATGAGTCTGGCCGCGTGCTGAACCAAGCTGGCACTGGCGCTGTCGAACGCAGTGCGCGAGGCGACGGCGAGGACGGCTTCATTTCCCGTGCCGGGGGAAATGGAGACCAGCCTGGTGTGCGCGGTGGCCTGCTCGGCGGACGCTGCGCGCTGGGTCGCGTCAACCGCCTGGCTGATGACAGCGTGTGCGAGGTCGGCCGGGGCGGTGCGGGGGGCAGCGGCGAGGACGCCGCGCTCTGGCTCGCTGACCAGGACCTGTCCGTCCAAGGCGCCGGCCAGCCACTCGGCGATGTGCTGAATGGCGCTGTGGTCCGCGAGTTGAGCGGGCAGCCGGCTCAGCAATCCGTTCAGGTGTTTGACCTGGCGTTCGGCGCATTGTGCGCGGGACTGCTGGATGATTACGTTGGCGCCTTCCCAGGATGTGGGAGGGGCTGTCGTGGTCAGCAGTGGTATCCGCAGGCGGCTGGCGAGACCGCGGGTTGCGGCGGGGTAGATGTGGGTGCTGTGGGCCGGCACGGCGAGGGCGAGCCCCGCCGCCTGGTGGTGTGCCAGGTGGCGCAGCGCGCGGTCGATGGCCGCCGCGGAGGCACCCTTGAGGGGTGGGCTGGTGAGCCGGACGAGAACCAGGGCGTTCGCGGTCTGCGTGTAGTCGGTCTGCTTCGTTGCAAGATCGCTGAGGTTCAGGGTGACGACTCCGGTCACCTGGTTGCCTGCGTGGACTGTTGGATGGCCCGGCTCAGCGAAGCGCAGCTGCAGCTCGGTCCTCTCCCCCACCAGGTACCCGAGAGTCGGCATGGCTTCTCCCTTGCTTCCGCCAGGTCGCGATGCCCTCGTCTGGTCGGCGTTTGCAGGTGGTGACTGGATTCGCGCCGGGAGCGATGCGGGGGCATCGTGATCGCTCAGTGGCGCGCCCGGCGTTTCACGCTCCCCTCCACGGGCCCGTGCCCTGGCGGGCGTGAGGACGACCGGGGTGAGCGCTTTGGTGAGGCGAGCTGAATGTGGGCTCCGTGGCGGCCGGGTGCTCCTGCGGTGGGCCCGGCTTCGTTGAGCGGTTCGCCACGGTGGTGTTCAGGAGGTAGGTCGAGGTGGTGACGCTGGCGTACCGGGCTCTAACGGATGGGTGTTCGCGCACCGGGAATGGTGCCGCGCACGCGTGGACCGTGGGCGCCGTGCGAGGTGTCCGGCCCCTGCGAGCCGCGGCTGAGGAGCGTGTGCTCGTCGTCCACCAGCCCCCAGGGCCCTGTGGCTCGATTAACGGGGGCGGACGCAGGGTCCCGCTCATGCGCGAGGTGAGGCTCACGCAGCGCATGGCTGTGGTGCGGATCAGCCTGGTCCTCAGTGGGGCTTGCGTCTGCAGCCCGCGGTCGGTGGCTGCGGGGCGCGTGGGCGTCCACGGAGCACTGCGCCATGTCGGGTCGAGTGGGGGCGTCGAGCGCCAGAACACAAGGTGTCCCGGGTGGGGCACCGGCAATGAGGGCCGGTCAGGATTCCCCGGGTGCCGAGACATCAGGCTCCCGGGAAACTGGTTCGGACTCTGTCTTGTCTGGCGCATGTCACTCACTGTTGCTCACGCTGCAACCGGCGGCCAGTGTTGGCCTGTTGCCTATTCCGGGAAACGCTGGTGGTTGGAGCCGCAGGGGGACAGACTCCTGAGGAAACCCGGCGTTGGAACTACAGGATGAGGATCCGCATGGCTTTGACCGGCGCAGGCAGCCCGCAGGACGGTGGACGTCGGCCCGTGGTGATCGATACGGATCCGGGAGTGGATGACACCTGGGCCATCCTGGCGCTCGCCGGTCGGCCGAACGTGGAACTGGTGGCCATCGGAGCCGCACACGGCAACGTCCCTGCGGCTACCTCTGCAGAGAACGCGCTGCGTGTGCTGGATGCTGCCGGGCTGCACCAGGTACCGGTGGCGGTGGGCCATCCAACGCCGCTGCAGCAGGCCTTGCATACGGCTGAGTTCGTCCACGGCGACGATGGTCTGGGCGGCCATGCCGGCCCGCCTTCCCGGCGTCGGCCCGCGGATGAGTCGGCGGCCGAGCAGCTCGTACGGCTGGCTCGTCAGCGCCCGGGGGAGCTGTCGCTGCTGGCCTTGGCCCCTCTCACGAACATTGCGCTGGCACTGCGCCTGGAGCCCATGCTCCCTCAGCTGGTGAAGCAGGTTCACTACATGGGTGGTGCCTTCCGCAGTCCCCGCGGCAACATCACTCCTTGGGCGGATGCCAATACGTGGCACGACCCGGAAGCTGCGGAAGAGGTCCTGCGCGCGGGTTTTGACTTGACCATGGTGCCGATGGACGTGACTGAGCACGCCTTTGTCGACGAGGGGTGGCTGGAGGAAATCGCCTCGCACCGGACTCCCGCCACGGACTTTGCGACGTCGATCATGGGAAACTACTGCGAGCTCTACGCCAGTATGAACGGGAGTTACGGGTGTGTGATGCATGATCCGCTCGCGGCCGCGATCATGTGTCAGCCCTCGCTGGCCCGCTATGAAACGCACCCAGCCGTGGTCGAACTGGCTGGCCGCTCCAGGGGCGCCGTGCTCCTGGATCAGCGTTCCGAAGCTCTGCGTAACCTGAACGGCATATCTGACAACCGGCGTCCTGTGAAGATTGCGTTCGCCGTGGATGCCGGGAAGTCGAAGGAGTGGATCCGGGAGGGTCTGCTGAACCTCGATCCAGACGTTGGCATCCAGTAGTGATCGTTTCAGTTGGCCTCGTCATCGAGATCGCTCAGCTGTTCGCGTATTTGTGCGGCGCGAGGATCGCCGAGCTGCTCGAAAATGTCGTGCGCCGCTTGCCATGACTCTCGTGCTCGGTCCCGGCGCGCCTGGGCCCGCCAGCCGGGGTCCTTCGCCTCGTCAGCGGGATGATCATCGTGGAGAATCCGGGCGCGCCGGTCGAGGGCGTCAGCTGCTCCCCAGTCGTCTCCGGCGGCCCGCCGGCGATCCACGCTGCGGTCCAGGCTCTCCACCGCCGCATCCAGCTCGCCCCGCTGGAGCTGGAGGTTGGCCCTCCTGAGCCATGTCATGGCCTCGCCATACGGGTCTTCCAGGTCCCTGGCCAAGCTCAGGGATGCATCGAACGCACGCTGCTCATCCTCCTGTCGTCCCAGACGGCCATAGGACTCGGCCACGCTGGCGAGCACGATGGCCTGGCCGTGAAGGTCAGCGGCCTCCTCGAAGAGCTGGAGAGCCTGCTCGAAGCGGCTGCACGCCCCCGCCGTGTCTCCCTGGTCTGTGTCCGCGAAGCCCAGACAGGTCAGCACCCATGCCTGTCCGTGTCGGTCGCCTATCTCCAGACGCAGGGCGAGCGCCTGCTCCAGATGCTGGCGCGCCTGGTCGTAGGAACCGGACTGACGGTAGGCCTCGGCGAGGTTGAGAGCGACCCACGCCTGAGCCTCTGCTGAACCGGCGTCGGTGGCAGCCTGCAATCCGACCCTGTGCGTCTCGATCCACAGGCCCCACGGTTTCACCAGCAGAAGCCAGTTCCACAGCCGGGTCGGTATCTGCCACGCGGCCGGGAGGCCGTGCTGGGCGGCCATGCGGACGAGGGGCTCGAAGTTGGCCCCCTCCGCATCACACCATTGCCGTGCCGCGTCGACTGCCGTGAAGGTCAGCGGTGTGACACCAGGTGTTGGAGCATCCAGCGGTGCGACGATCCGCTGCGGCGCCAGGGTGAGATTTGCTGCATCGACGGTATGTGCGTACCAGTCAGCGAGACGGCGCACTGCAGCTGTGCGGTCGGGCTCATTTTCTTCCTGTTCAACGCACTCTGCGGCGTATACACGGAGCAGGTCGTGGAAGCGGTAGGTGTCCTGGAATATCTCTTCCAGAAGGTGAACGCCGACGAGCTCCTCCAGCAGGCGGCGTGTCCTGCCGGGAGGCTGCCCGATGAGCGCGGCCGCCGCAGGGGTAGTGATCCGCCGGCCAGGAAACAGGCCCAGGAGCCTGAATGTACGGGCGACCGCGGCGTCGATCTCGCGGTATGAGGCGTTGAAGACCGGCCGCATGGCCAGGTGAGGGTCCTCGCCGTCAGCCAGTCTGTCCAATCGGTCCTCGGGGTCGGCAAGTTCGGCGACTGCGGCGGCCACCGGGAGGTGGCGGTGGGTGGCCAGTCGCTCGGCGGCTATGCGCAGCGCGAGCGGCAGGTGTCCGCACCGACATGCCAGATCCCGGACGGCTTTCGGCTCGGCGTCTGCCCTCGTCTGTCCCAGGACTGCAGTCAGCAGCTGGACGGATTCCTGCTCCTCCATCGGCTCCAGGGACACCCGGCGCGCGCCGGTGCTGACCGCGAGGCTGGTCAGCCGCCGGCGGCTGGTCACCAAAACGGCGCACCCAGGGGCGGCGACCATCAACGGCCGTACCTGCTGGGAGGATGCGGCGTTGTCCAGGAGCACCAGCACGCGGCGGTCGGTGACGAGACTACGAAAGAGCGCGGCCCTCTCGCTGATGTCTATCGGAATCGCCTCGGCCGAGAGCTCGAAGGCGCGCAAGAAGCTTTCCAGCACGTGGCTGGGATCGACTGGTTGGGCCCGGTGAGTATGTCCCTGGAGGTCGGTGAAGAGCACGCCTCCGGGGAAGCGATCTGCGACGCGGTGCGCCCATTGGGTCATCAGGGCGCTCTTACCGGCCCCGGGAGGGCCGTCGATCGACAGGGCCAGGGCGGTGCCCTCTCGCTCCGCATCGGCAAGAAGGCTGTCAAGCTCGCTGAGCACGTCGATGCGGCCGACGAATCCGGCTGCCCCCGGGGGCAGCTGCGAAGGCCTTCCCAGGCCCCCTTTGTGCGGGGCTGCCTGGGCCAGGGCGACCAACTCACCACGGGCGCCCAACACCTCGTCACAGGCCCGTGCGACCTCCGGGTTCGGCGGACGCTGTCCTGACTCGAGTTTGCTGAGGTATCCGGCGGAGTAGTTCGCCCGCTCGGCCAGTTCCCGCAGGGACAGCGCCGCGTCTTCTCTCCGCTTCCTCAACGCGTCCCCGAACATGCCCCGCCCCCCGTCCGCGGGCGCTCCGCGCCGGATCGTTTCCCCTGCTGTCCGGATTGAGCTGACCTGCCCGGTTGGCCGACGATGAACAGCAAAGCATCCCCTCAAGCGACACGACGAGTCCCGGCCCGAGGCGCTCAGTCACCTTGGGGGGTGAGCTTGAAACACTCAAGCAGGAAGTGTCAACTATAGTTTCATGCTTTCCTCGTGTGCTCAGGTTAGCCGGGTCACTGTTTCCACCGTCTCCTTGGCGCCCCCGGAGCAATCCCAGCAGCCGGCCGAACCTCGGGGAGAAGCGGCCGAGAACTACTGGTACCGCGTCAGGTAAGGGCAGGCTATCCTCCGCCGTACCTTTCGTAGGGGCCTCAGGGCGTCGGCACACCCAGGAGGAGTGACCCGCATGACCGCTCACGTAGACGGGAATCATCTGGCCCCGCATGTCTCCGAGCGTCTCGGTTTCCTCTTCCGCAACACCTACCCGCTGCGACTGGGAAGGCCCTGGACGCCGGAAGAGGTCAGTTGGGCAACAGGCGTCCCGGCCCGCGAAATCAGACGGATGCTGGCCGGCGAGGGCCACGCAGAGACTGTCAGGCCGTGCTTCGCCCAACGACTTCAACACCTGTTTACTACGCGCATCCCTGACGAGGGGGGCCGGTACTCGCAGGGTCAGGTGGCACGCGCGACCGGTTTCACTCCCCAGTACATCAGCAAGTTGATCAGGGGGGAAAGCATGCCGGGACTGGAGTGTTCTACCCACCTGGCGGAGTTTTTCGGCGTACCTGTCTCCTTCTTCACCGACACGTCGGTACAGGCCGTAGCTCGCCATTTCGGTGTGATCTCCGGACCAGATCTCATGTCCTTCATGGCCGCTACAGATGGTCTGGGGAAGGTCGTAAGCGCGTCAGGAGACCACGTCTCCAAACAATTCCCAGATCTTCTGAACACCATTTTCCAGAACCTGTACCCGGCATCGCGCGGGCGCCCTTTCTCCGATGAAGATGTCGCCACCGCGACCGGTCTGGGCACTGACAAGGTCCGGGCGCTCCGCAGCGGCCAGGCCACTCCCTCGCTGATGGATGCTTCGAAACTGGCAGCGTTCTTCCGCATCCCCGTGGGCATGTTTTGCGATGAGGGGGTTGCCGACGGGATGACGGCAGACCTGGCGCTCCTGGCCGCCTACCAAGACGACAGGGCCAGAAGCATTCTGCGCCGATCGGCGGGACTGCCGACGTCCTTGCAAGACCAGATCGATGCGGCTATCAGCGACCTTCGATCCGCTGCAGGCCTGCCTCCCGACGGTGATCCAAAGCCGTAGGAGGGGCACTAGTCTGCGCACAGCAAGGTAACTACACCGTAGCGGGTTTCTGCCTCGCTCCCACGGTGTGCATCATCTGCCCCTGAGCGCAGCCACTGCTGAACACTCAGCCCCCCCCGGCACGCCGCCTAGGCGGGCAGGGAAACCGAAGGCGGGCTCGTCGGTCAAACGAACACCGGATCTGCTGGCAGACAGCCAGGTCGGCCCCGCTCCGAGCGTCTGAGAAGGGGCCGATCTATGCCCCACCGAGGATGGCGGCGGTACGGTTCTGGTGTCACCTCAGAACGGAGCCCGGTATGCCCGAGGGCATGGATCAACACATCGGGGCACGCGTGCGCGTGGCCCGAACCGCCGCAGGATTGACGCAGAGCGAGATGGCGGGCTTCCTCAGCAAGTCCGTTCGATGGGTGGAGGATGTGGAGGCAGGCCGCCACACCCTGGACCGCTATTCCGTCATCACTGCTGTGGCTGAGGTATGCGATGTGGACGTTGTATGGCTACTTGGCCAGCCATACCGTCTTCGTGGAGAAGGCGGATCGGTCGCGCACTCCTACATCCCGGCAGTCCGGGCCGTGCTCCGTCGCTCAAGCTTGATTCTTTCAGGCCATCCAGGTCTGGCACCCCAGGGGCTGCCAGCGAGCGCAGAGGTGATGCGGAGTCGCTCCCTGGCAGCCAACCGGGCTCGTCAGGCTGCGAACCTCCCAGAGGTGGCGTCGCTGTTGGCAACGATGCTGGATGACCTGAATTCCGCCGTGCTCATCTGGGAGGGTGCGGATCGGGAAGCAGCACTGCGGCTCATGGTCGACGGGGCACGAACGACTCGCATGGCGCTTAACCAACTCGGCTATCCCGACCTGGCGTGGGTGGCCGCCGAGGTTGCCGCGGGCGCGGCGCGGCAACTGGATGACCCGATGGCCAAGGCGGCCGTCGCCTGGGACCGGTGTGGCGCTCTGTTGCACCAGGCGTCTCCGCGCGACGCGGTCGTGGTTGCAGAGGCGGCGCTGCGCGATCTCGAGCCGCTGACAGTGGGCAGTGCGCCGGACCGCTCCGCGATTGCACTGCACGGCGCGTTGGTGCTCCGGTGCGCCGTGGCCTCCGCGCGTGCTCGTCAGGAGGCCGATTCCTGGGCACAGATCACGCGTGCGCTGGAGGACGCCGGGCGATTGGGGCCTGACTTCCACGATGTCGCAGGGCAGACTGTGTTCGGGAGGGCGAACTGTGCAGTCCACGCCGCCGAAGTCGGGGTGGAGCTTGACCGACCAGACGTGGGGCTCAAGTTCGTACCGAATCCTAAGGTGGAGGAGATCCCCTCCAAAGAGCGCCGCACCCATTTCATGATCGACCGCGCCCGGTCGTATAAGCTCCTGGGGCGCGCTCCCGCTGCGGTGAACACTCTGCGCCAGGCCGCCAACTACGCCCCGTACTACGTGTACGCCGATCCGATGGCGCGAGCTCTGGTAGCGGACCTAACGCGGACCGGCGTGCGAGGGCAAGAGAGCGTCTTGTCCACGCTCGTACGGAACATGGAGCTCGCGAGGTAGACGAGCCAGCGATCGGATCTCGACTGCGAGCGAGCGCCTTCCGATATTGGCCGCCCTGCCACTGAGCAGCGCGCTGGTCGAGCAACTCGCTTCGAGAGCGCCGCGTCGTTTGAAGATCGACGGACCCACTCGTATGTCGGAGACAGCTTTCTCCGTGCGCGCGGAGTTCATGCCGTTCATCTCATCCCGAGTGCCACGACAATGCACCGCCCGCCGAACCTGCTCGCCGGACAGGCCCGCCCGTTCGACCCCTAAGCCGTAACAGGGCGCTTGCGGCCGTAACTGCCTAGGCCGCCACAGTCGTACCGGCCGCCCGGGGCGCCTATCGAAGCCACCGCAGAGCCGAGCGGCGGGCTATCTGCCAATCAGCGTCGGCTGAAGCCCGCTACGTGGTTCATTCCGACCACAAGACACCCCTTTGCGGTGGCGGCGACAGCACGAGCACCGGCCGCGCGGCCACGAGCCAGGTCGGCTCCCCAGTGCGCAAGTTCCAGTTCCAGACCCTCACCGTGTTGTCGTGGCCGGCGGTGACGGCGACGGGGAAGCCGTCCAGCTGGTGCACGCCACCGCGTACACCAGGCCAGCGCCAGTGTGTCCCGTCGTCGGTAGGCCGATCGGGGTGCCAGAGGCCAGATTCCACACTCGCGCCCGTCCCGTCACCGCCGGCGGACACCACAACGGGGACACCGTCCAAGCTGGTGCACGCGGAAGCATGGACACGGTCAGTTGGCCGGTAAAGGTGTCGCGCAGGCTCAATCTCACCCGTGAACTGCCTTGGGCCACATGACGCAGGCCGCGTCGATCCGGCCTTGCGCCAATTGGCTCTGCCCCAGTCCGCCATCGTCAGCGCGTGGAGGATGCGGTCAGACTGCTTCAAGTACCCACAATTTTCTTGTGGGTACACGGCGCATTGCCATGCCACGCTGCACCCCTGTTACGCAACGTATCTCTGCGATCACACCTGGGGGTGTTCGAGGTGGAGTCCCCACCATATGGCCGTGACACCGCAGCACTGGCCAATGCGTACACGAACCTGCTGGGATGGCCTGTCATCCTTGGACACCGATATCGCCGCCGCGGCGGGTGCACCTGTCTGGACACCCCCAACTCGACTGATTGCCTCTTCCCAGGTGCCCATCCGCTTCCCAACGCACTCAACGCGGTTCGGCCTTCGCTCCTGCGCCAGGCCCTCGAGGAGCGGCCTGGGGCAGGAGTTCTGACCTTCTGCACCGGCTTCGACGCCATCACCGTCCCGCACGACATCGGGATGGGGGCAATGTTGGGGTTTGACAGGATGAGCTCTCCGGTGCCCTGCCTGACCAGCGACCACCAGACGACGACCTTCCTCGTTGAAGTGGGTTCGGGATGCCTTCTCGCTGATCTCGGTCCGCAGCTTCGTGTACTCGCTGGAGAAGGCCAGTGGATCGCCCTCCCGCCTTCGCACAACGTTCGGTGGGACACCCCACCGTGGCACCCAACTCAGCCCGAGCCCGTCCGGCTTCCGAATGCCGCCCAGCTCCGCAGTGGACTGCGCCAGCAGCTGAGGCTGAACCGGGAATCGCATGCTACGCCCCAAGTACCGACGGACAAGGGATCGTGAGGTCCATCCTGCGCAAAAATGCGCGGCCTTGTCATTGAGGCCGAGAAGCCCGCCCGTGACGCCTCTCGAGCCGATGCTCGCCTGCCTGGCCGCCCCCGCCCCCACGTTCCAAAGTGACTCCCCCGGGACCCCTCTGCTTCTTGGAGACAATCGATGAGTGCACCCCACGCTGCGACACTAGACCAGCGCACCCGCGGCCAGTCCGGGTACCAGCCCAGCGAGTCCTGGGAACCGCAATACAGCTATGAATTACTCAAACCCCTTCTCCAAGCGCTACGCGCTTCCGGGCCAGAGCACCGCGTCGAGACGGCGGTCGCGGATGGACCGGAGCTCGGGCGACAACTATGTACCCACCTCGCTGAGGTCATCGCTGGCGTAGCCATTTCCTCCAACCCGCAAGGACGGCAGGCTCTGGCGACAGCCGGGACCTGGCTGACAGCTCGACGTCGCGATGAGGACAACCCAAGCCGCGCCTGCATCGGTGTACTGGCGGGCGCCACTCGAAGTCGGCTGCATTACTGGCCAGCCCCGCCGACAGAACGTCACAGTCCGGACCCGGCTCCGGGCGGACAGGCGAGAAGACCGCCCGCCGCGTAAAGCTGGTCATCCCGTGGCACCCTGTCTCGCGCCACGGAGATGACCTACGAGGGGCTCCTCCGTCCAGCGACGCCGACCGCTGGGCCGCTCGGAGGAGAGGCGTTAATGCCACCCCGCGGGCCCCGCCGGTGCCGCGGTTGGGACGGCAGCGCGCCCGGCCGCCCATGCGGGCAGAGCCGCCCCTCCCTCTCCGGCCGCCGAGCCCCGAATCCAAGTCCCCCCGGGATTCGCTGAGGCCCGGCCGGAGAGGCCCCGCCACCCCGCACGCTCCATGAGGAATCACATGTGTCACCACCAACCGAAGTGGCCGACAGTCCGCTCCGCCGACCGGGAGGTCGCCCGCATCGTTGCGCACCACCCAGAGCAGGGCTCGGGCTGGTCGGTTATCTGCACCAGGGCGGGGGCGTAGGCGTGGACTTTCCCGTGCCTCTCCCGCCCAGTGGCATCAGCGGCCTCCCGAGAAACTGGTCGTCGTTCCCGGATACATCCCGCGTCTACGACGCCCTTCTTGGCGGTCGCGATAGCTACCAGGCCGACCGGGTCCTCGCCCGTATGCTCCTCCAGGAGGCGCAGTGGCTACCGACCGCCGCCACGATCAACCGCGTCTACGGAGCCCTGACCACGTCCTATCTGGCCCGGCGCGGCATCACACAGTTCCTGGATCTGGGCTGCGGGTACCCCTCGCCGTCGCAACGGCGCCGCCAACCGCACATGCCGAATGTGCATGAAGCCGTCTCAGCGATTCACCACACCGCCGTGGTCGTGTACGTGGACAGCCATCCGGTCGTCGTAGGCCACGGGCGGGCCCGGCTTGCCGGCCCGCCGGGCGAGCATTCGTGCATCCAGGCTGACATCAGGGACATGGAAGGCCTCCTGGCCGCGCCAGAGGTCCAGGCGTTTGACCGCAGTCGGCCCATCGCAGTCCTGCTCCACGACGTGTTGCCGTACGTCGCTGATGACGAGCTCGTGGACCAGGCCCTAAAAATTTTGCGGGCATGGCTGCCACCCGGCAGCGCACTCTCCATCACCCACGCCACATCCGACATGAGCCCGGTCGAGATGGCCGCGGTGACGGCCCTGTACGAACGGGCCCGGATCACTTACCGCCTGCGCAGCCAGGACCACATCCGCGACCTGTTCGCAGACTGGGCCCACCTCGGGCCCGGGGTGGTGGCCACCGGGCGCTGGCACGCCGACCATGTCCACGCCCAGCGGCAGCCGCAGACCTCTGGCGCCTACGCGGGTATTGCGGTCACGCCCATCTCCTCGAACTTTGGGAGGCACAAGTGATGCGCCGAGCCACGCCATCCGAAGTGCACACAAGGAGCCTGCTGTGCAACGGCTTCCTACTCTTCGACACTGGCGAGCTGCTGCCCAACGGGCGAATCATCGACTCGCACCGCTCCGCCGAGGCGCGACCGGGGGCGGCCGCGTGAGCACACCACAGACACGCCCCACACGCCCCACATTCATCCCGTACATCACGGCGCGCAGCGGGGAGGAATTGGAGTCGGAGTCGATGCTCCGGGTGCTGCCCAGGGGCAAGGGCCTGTGCTACGTGGATGAAGGTCCGAGAGACCGGGATCTCCGGGGTGTGCTCTGGGCGCGTCGTTCCCAGTGGCTCGAAGCCGGTCGACCGACAGGTGGACCTCGGTTCAGGGAGGTACATCCCGCCCGGCAGCGCGAGACGATGAATTACATGCGGTGCCAGGGCTGTGTCCAGCAGCCGAGCCGGACGTCGCTGGGCTGGTTGTTCCTGGAGACGCGGCCTGCTGAAGGTGAGATGAAGCCTGGCTGGCCGGAAGGAGCGCTGACCCAGCAACCTCCTCTGTGCCTGGAGCACGCCGTGGTCGCCACCCAGCAGTGCGGTCCCCTCGTGGATCGGGGGCACATTGCGTTGCGGGTCAGACGACCCCGCCTCTACGGGGTGATCGGGGTGCTCTACCAATTCGGGTCCCAGGGGGTGGAGGCTGTGCCGGGCGGGCAGGTGACCTTGCACTACGGCGACCGCAGGGCCCCTTGGCTGCTGGCCTCCCAACTCCTTCGCCGACTGTGTGACGTCACGATCGTCGATCTCGACGCAGAAGTCGCTGCGGCCGAAGCGACTCCACCGGCGGCTGCTCAGTGAGCGGTGCCTGCCGTGGGCCCGTCTCAATGAGCAGCCGCAGACTCCCGGCGCGAGGTACACAGCACCGCTGGGGTGAGCCCGAGAGGCTGGACACCCGCCGCAGGCGGGAGGCTGCCGCCGAGCGCACCGCGACCTCCGACGCCATCACACCGACATGCAGAGGCCCACTACGGGTCCACAAGCCCGCCGATACCTCCACTGAAAGGGACCATATGACGACCGGCACGGTGTTAGGCCAGACCGCCACAATAGAGCTGGACCAGCTCCGGGCCGACATTGGGCGGCTCGCCCACGTCGCTACATTTCGTACGGCGGCCTCGCCCGCAGCGATCAAGCGCAGTCGCGAAGAACTCTGCGAGATCGCCGCCCGGTGGCTACCGCTCGCCCGCGAACGCCGTGAGGCCGCGACCGGCTCGGCAGCGGATCAGGCAAGGTGGGACACGATTACCGCGGCTGCCACCCCGAAGACATGGGAGGACGGGTCCTTCAGTGGCCTGGTAGTCCAGACCGGGCAGGTACGTGATCTGCTGCGGGCGATCCAGGACAGCAACCCGCCCCATATCCCCGTTGCGGACGTGGCCAGGTGCATCGCCGATGCCATCACAGATGGCGCCTACCCGGTTGGATCCTCGCTGGCCCTGGGCCGACTCGCATCACACCTCGGTGAAACCGTGCCCCGCGTACGGCTGGCGCTCAGCGATCTGGCCACCGCGGGCATCGTCGAGGACCGTGGTGGCCGCAGCTACGTCGTAGAACCCGGCGGACGGCGGGAGAGCACGCGGGAGCGACTAGCGCGCCGCCTGCGCGAGCAGATCGCAGCAGGCGTCTACCCGCCCGGCACGGCCCTGCCTACCCAAGCTGATCTGGCCCACTCCCTCGTCTCAGCCTTGGGTCCTATGGCGGACGCGCTGCGCATCCTCGCCGCCGAGGGGACTTTAGTGCTCCGGGCTGGTCAACGAACTGTCGTGGACACCTCTGTTCGGATCGCCACGCCCCACGCGGAAGGTGGGCCGCTCCCCTCTGCAGTCCACCCCAACCCGGACGACGGGCCGCCCGCGAGCCCCGTCCACATCCGCAAGAGCACACGCGTCCCCAAGTATTGGTGGAAGTCCCGGGTGAGCCCCCAATCCGACACCTTGGATTACCACCTGAACCAATTGCGGGCCTTCACGAGGCAACTCATCCCGGAGGCGGACGCCTACCGCTCCCGTCTACCGGTGGGCAGCGGACTCCGGCAGCACGTCCGAACGGTGATCGCGCGGGCGGTGGAGCTGGATTCGGCGTCTCTCCCGTCGGACATCACACTCCGCGTATGGCACGCGGCCTGCCTGGCAACCGCCGTCAGTGACCTCCTCCAGCTCACCGAGGCCGCCGACAATGCAGGACAGGACGACCACGCTGCCCCCCGGGCGCCCGACGGGCGGCTAAGCCTCGATCCACCGGTCGGATCTTGAAGCGGTCTTCACGATCGCGGGGCGGCATCTTCTGGTGTCGCCTGGACTTGGGCAGGAGATGTCTGCTGGTCTGCCCAGCTTTTCCACGAGTGCGGCTCCGGTTGGGCCTGGCGGGCGGGGTGGACAGGGGAGATCAGGCGGGTTCGGGTGGGCGGTGGACGGTGTCGAACAGCTCGGTCCAGGCGTGCTGCCAGGGCCATCGCTGCGGCAGGTGGAGCGTCAGGCGCCGGGCTGAGCGGGCGATGCGGGCGGGGACGTGGAGCAGGTGGGCCGGATGGTGGCGGTGGCCTTGGCGTGGAAGGCCGAGGCCAGGGCGCCTGTGGCCCGCAGCAGGTGTAGGTGATCGCCCACAGGGTCAGCCAGGCCGCCTTGGCGTTGAACTTCCCCGACGGCAGGTGGGCCAGGGGGCCTGCCTTGCCGTCGGCGATGACCTGCTCGATCACCGCGTGGTGGCGGTGCTGCCGCTCGGCCTGCAGGGTCTCGAACGGGCTGTCGGTGAAGAACGGGTGGTGGCGCCAGACGGGGAACAGCTCGCCCTGCTTGCCTTCCACCGCGGGTTTGGCCACGCGGCGCACGATCAGGCGGGCGGTGATCTGCTCGGCCTTCTTGCGGCCGGTGCGCGGTGTAGGCCGGGATCTCCGCGACCTCGGCGTCCGAGATCAGCTCGCCGGTGTCCGGATCGAGGACCGCCCTCGGCTAGCGGATCCTCCGCCATGCGGCCTCCTCAATGGCGGCGATGGCCCGCTTGATCGAGGGGTTCATGCCGCAGGTGAGCGAGAAGTGAGCGCCGCCCCGGCGGCAGGCGGCGGCCACGTCGGCGTTGTAGAACTGCGAGTCCGCACGCAGGATCTGCACGGGCGGTGGCCAGGGCCTCGGTGACCAACCGCTCGGCGCCGTGGGAGTCGGCCGCCTTGCCCTGCCGCAACCTGACGGCGGCGATCACCGGACGCGTGGTGGGGGTGCAGATGGTGGCCAGCAGCGGATGCAGCGTCCGCACGCCCTTGAACCGGCCGATCTGCGCGCCCTGCTTGGCACGGCCGAAGACCCGCTTGTGGGTGGAATCGACATCGATGAAGGCGAGCTGGCCCGCGCCGGGCAGCAGCGGCGTGTGAGCTGCCAGTTCTCGAAACACCTTGCGGTGCACCGCGTGGCACCTTGCGGTGCACCGCGTGCAGTTGCAGAGCGTGGCCGTGGGTGAAGGAGCGCAGGAACGTGCCGAGTGCCGAGCGTCGACGGAGCCCGCACACCGCGGAAGGAGACCGGCATGGCACCGTGCCGCAGCCGATCGGCACCGTCGATGCTGTCCGCCCCCACGCACATCGCCGCCACCAGGGACATCACCTTCGCCGCCGCATTCGCCCCACCGCCGTTGCCCGCCTCCTTGATCCGGACCGCATCACCGGCCAGTCGCGGCAGGCCGACCCGCTCCGCCAGCCGGACCACCGGCACCAGCCCGGCGTCCGCGATCAGATTCGGCTCGTCGAAGCGGGCAGAGACCGCCGAAGCGACATGGGAAGATTGCATCTCGCGGATATTCTCTCGATCTGTGGACGTGGAACCCTAGACAAGTCCCATCACCCCAGTTCAGAGGGCACCCGCGCCCTCATGTCCACGCTCTGAACCGGCCGTTGACCGGTGGATCGAGGTTTAGTGTCTGTGGGATGGGTCTGGGACCCCGGCTCAGCTGGCGAATTTCTGCACGCACCAGCCCACGAACGCGATGGCTATGAAGATCAGCAGGGCTCCCTCGATCCAATCTGAGAGGGTGAACCGCTGGTTTCCGTTCTTCTTCGGCTCTTCGTCTTCCATGCCTCGTTCCTCCGTGCGGTGTTCGGAGCGCGCCCGGCGGAATTCCTAGCAAGAAATCTTCCCGTAGGGCGGGAAGGAGTTGCCGGCCCCGGTCATGGAGGTTGCCTACATCGCGCTGATGGCTAGGGTTCCGGAGGACGAGTTCAGGAGAAGTTCCTCCACGGCTCGTTAATCGTGTACGGGTCCTATTTGCTGTTGGTCCAACCCATTCCTCAGTCGACGCTAAGCACTGGAGTAGACGACTGGGCAAGAGTGGGACCACGGTGGAGGTGGAGAGATGGAAACGAACCAAAATGCAGAGACGACGAGCCTTGTGGCCGTCCGCAGCGACGAAACAGGGGCCGTTGCGGGTCAGGCCTGGAGTCGGCGCCGGCTTCTCGTCGGCCTGGCCGCGACGCCCGTACTCCTGGCCGTGGGGTCCGGCCCCAGCATGGCTTCTCCCGTATCGCGATCGCAGCCTGAGGGTGCAGCGGCCGCCGGGGTGGAGCGGGGCGGGGTACGCCGGTTCAGCCGACCGTTCCTCAAGCCGGGCCATCGGATAGTGCTGCCCCGAGGAGTCGAGGTCCTTCCTCACAAGGGCATTCACAACACCGTACGCCGAACGGCGAGTGACGGCCCACTCCGGTGGCCGCACGCACCGATGCTGGACGGTACAACGGTCGACTTGTCGGTCATCCCGAAGCGCGGCGCGCCATCGCAGATGGCATATCTGACAGGCTTCACCGACGGCTGGTACGAAATAGCTGACTCGCAAGGCCAGAACGCTGTTCGAGTCGAGTGGGACGCCCGGAAGCTGCCGTACCTATCCGTCTGGCAGGAATGGGGCGCCTCAACTGATTTTCCCTTCTGGGGGAAATTCTACATGGTCGAATTGGAGCCCATTTCGGCGGTCTGACCGTTCGCACTCGCTTCCGAGGGGGACTGCGGAAACCGCAATACGACTGACCATCTCCGCACCCCCTCTCATTCCAGCCAGGTGTCACCCGGGGAAGGGTCATCTACCCCCACGGCGGGTTCCCTAGACACCTACTCTTCACTTGCACCCCAGGAGTCCAAAATGTCTGACCACCTTGACGGTCTGTCAGCGCGGGAGGATCCCCGCCTGGACATCAGTGACGTGTACCTCTTCCGAGGCCAATTCGGCACGGTGTTCGTCATAAACACCAACCCGCTGTCAGGCCCAGGAGGATTCCATCCCGAAGCGCTGTATGAATTCAACATCGACACCGACGGTGATGGAATCGAGAACATCGCACTGCGCGCCACCTTCCTGCCACCTGACCCGACCGGAGATCAGCCCCTCGTGCTGCGCCAGGTCACCGGCTCAAACGCCACTAACCGGTACGCCCCGGGGCACATCGTGGCCTACGGCCGCACCAACGAGAACATCACTGGCTCAACCGGCATCAAGCTCTTCGCTGGCAGCGCCGGCGAACCCTTCTACATCGAGAAGAATGTGGTCACAGCAGTCAGAACTGCAGTGATCAACGGCAGCAAACTCGACCTCAGCGCCTACGACCCCAGCAAGGCGACGAACCTGTTCGGCAAAACCAACGTCAGTGCAATCGTCCTCGAAGTTCCGAATACGCTCTTCGGGAGCGCCACCACCATTGGCTTCTGGGGCTCCGTCACTCTGCCCACCGACGCACCCGGCGGGTGGCGTCAAATCGACCGAGCAGGAAATCCCTTGGTCAGCACCCTCTACGGCTTCAACGAAGGCGATGCATACAACGCGGCGCCCACCAAGGATGACCTCGCAAGCTATGGAGAGAAGATCGCTAGCATGACCGCCCGTGCCGTTGCGGTCAACGGCACGGCCGAGGACCCAGACAAGTACGGCGCCTCCGTACGCGACATCCTCGTGCCCGACATGCTGCACTACAGGATTGGTTCCGCCGCCTTCTTCGGCGTGGACCGACGCAACGGCCGAGGCCTGACCGAGAACACCCCTGAAGCAATGTTCCACATCGTTCTCAACAGGAACGTCGACATGGGCCTGGACGCCGGCTCCGCTACCGGCACCCTGCGCCCACGGTTCCCCTACCTGAGCAAGCCAGTGCCTCCTCCCTACGGCTGAAGCCGCGGGGCCTCCCCTGGTCCTATACGCGCCCAGTCCGACTCACGACGGCACCCGCGGCAGCCGTTGACCGTTCCTGGACAGTGAGCGGCAGTGAGTCTTGTTGCCAAGACTGCTGCTCAGCGGCCTTGCCCCGAACGGTGTTGGGCAGGCTGGTCCCCCGCTTTCGCTCCAGGTCCGGGCGACGCGCATCCTGTGCGCGGTCCGGGCCGGTGGGGCCGGGTTCCCTCACTCCCAGGGCCCTGTGCGCGGCTTGGACGGTCTGATGCCCGTTGCGATCGCTCTGGTCGCAAACGGGGCGGTGCTGTCCGGCGCCGGGCCCGGTATCCCTGAGCGCGTCGTCCATTCACGAGGCCAGGGGCATCGTGACGAGTGGTCTTACGGTGAGGCGCCTGCATCGGCCGCCAGTGCTCGGCGCCCCAACGGGATGTGTACGAAGGGTCGACGCCGATCACGTTGATGCGCAGCTCGGCGGCCCTGGAGATGATGCGGGTCTTCAGCTTGGCGGTGGGGGAGCGGGAGATCAGCCTGCGTAAGCTCTTCCGTCGGCCGTGCTTCTCCCTTGTCTTCTCCCGCTCGAAGTCCAGATCCTCGATCGCGTTCGCGCCGGTGCTCTGGGCCCAGTTGAGGAGGCGAGTGAGGGGGCCCAGAATCGCGACGGACAGGGGGCGCACGGATGGGCAGCGAAGCAGACGGCCGTGTGCGGCTGGCTGGCAGAACTCTGTCCCTCGCCGCTCTTCGGGGGCACGCCGCCGACTACGCCACCGTCTTCGCCCGGGCCAAGGCCGAGGTGGGGCACGCCCAGTGCCTGTGCCGCACGCCCGCCCTTCGGCTGGTTATCCGGTGCAGTCGAGCGGGCCGCTACCACTTGGCCGGCTGGCCCGGAGAGGGCGAGCGCCACGAAGCGGACTGCGCCTTCCACAAGCTCGCCCCCGGACTGTCCGGCCGCGACACCTACAGCACAGAGGCCATCCGCGAGTCCGACAGCGGCATCTCGATCCGGTTCGACGCCGCGCTCGCCCGCAAGCTCTCCGAGCCGGAACCTGCCAAGGCCTCCGCGGAACAGCGCGAAGGCCGTGCCCGTCGGACAGTGGGACTTCTGGGCCTGCTCCACTGGTTGTGGGAGGAGTCGCAGCTCACCGCGTGGCACCCGCGCTGGCGACGCCGCAACTGGTGGATCTGCCACTCCCGGCTACGGCAACAGGTCACCGGATGCTCCATCAACCAGGAGGACCTGGGCGACGCCATGTACGTGGTGCCGCCGTTCCGGAGGGAAGCCTCCGCCCGCAACGCCGCGGCGTTCGAGACGTTCCGCGCACGCCTGGGGCGACAGGGCGACACTGAACGCCGCGGCCTGATCCTCGGTGAGATCAAGGACGTCAACCCCACCCAGTACGGCGTCCGGTACACACTCGCCCACCAGCGCGGCGCGCTCTTCGCCACCGCCGCCCTGGACGAACGGATACGCCGCCCGTACCGTCCGGCCTTCTCCCAGGCCACCGCCGAGCTCGAAGCCCGGCGGATCGGCCTGTTCCTGGTGGAGCTTAGCCCCAAGGGCTACCTGACGGTCGTCGACATGGCGGCCATGCTGGTCAGCCGCCTCTACATCCCTGCGGACTCGACTCCAGCCACGAAGTCGTCATGGCCGACGCCCTCGCCGACAACGGCCGGGCCTACATCAAGCCCGTCCGATACGACGGAACCGATGCGGTTTTTCCCGATTTCGTCCTCACCGACACCGAGCCGCCCAACTACGTAGAGGTGTACGGGATCCGCGGCCGTGAATCCTACGACCGGCGCAAGCGCGTGAAGCAGGCCCACTACCAGCGGCGTGGTGCCGGGCTGATCGAGTGGGATGTCACTGAGCCGATCCCCGATCACTTCGCTCCGGTGGGCACACGGCTGGACCGACCAGCATGATTACGGCGGCCATCCTCCATCCGGCGACACGGGACGGAGGATGGTCGCGAGTGCGGTACCGACACGAGGAGCGATCCATCCGGGCGATCGCCGTGCCTGCCGGATGCCGCGCTCCCCACTCACCATGCCGGCACCCGGGACTACAGCCGTCTCTCCGTGGGCCGACAGCATGCGAACAAGCGCGGAACTTGTCGATGCGGCCCGCTCCGCCACCCGTCTGCCAGCGAGAGTGTCGGCACGAGAGAATGTGGCCAGCCAGCGAGGGCAGCCCGTGCCCTGTGCGAAGCATCAGCCACCCATACGCTCTCCCCTCCCCCGGAGAAGGTCCACACCCTATGCGTGCACTCCGCAAGCGCAGCTTCGTTCTCATCCTCGCTTCTTGGCAGATGGATGCTCCCACTGGCATGGAGCGGGCTACAGCTGCGCTCGCTGTTGGACTTGCCGCGGTGGGCCACCGAGCGACCATCGTGACCGGCGCGCATCAGCCGTCCAGCTCGGGCCTTCCCGGCGTCGCGGTAGAGCAGCTGAGCCTTCCGGTCGCTTTCCCCTGCGATGAGGACTCCCTGCGCAAAGCGATGGCTGCCAACGAAGCCGCACTCCAGACACAGTTGCTGACAGTCGTCGACCGCCACCAGGCAGACGCCGTCGTCTTCATGGATGCGCTGTGGGGGCTGGGCCGTCTCAGCGTCAGCCTGCCCGAAGGAGTTCGCCGTGTCCTAGCCGTCCATACCCTGCCAAGTGGGGAAGACCTTGCCCAGGTACTCCCCCACACACATGAGGTAGTCATTCCCTCTCTCGTCGTACGGCTTGAGGCCGCAATGGCGGGCTGGGACCCCTCTGCGTGGAAAGTTGTCCCTAACGCACTCCTGCACGATCACCGATCGCACGATTACGAGAAGCGGATGGCGCGGCGCAGCGCGCCGGTGCGGATGCTGGCCGGGCTTGGACCCGATCAGGGCATCGCTCCACTGCTCACCGCGGCGGCGACCTGGCACCGCAGACTGGAGGTGACGTTGGCATTATCCGGCAACCGGGAGACCGACTGCGACCAGGGCGAACTGCTGGATTCCTGCCGCCAGATCGTGGACAGCGCGGCGAACATCTCTCTTCTCCCACAACTGTCCTGGAGGGACATTCCCGCCTGGCTCGCCGAGGCGTCGTCGGTGATCGTTCCCTCGATGCGCGGGGCTTTCGGGCTTGTTGCGTTAGAGGCGATGAGCGTGGGTACGCCGGTGATCGCCAGCCGGGTGGGCAACCTTCCTGCTCTGCTAGAGCCGGCCATAAGGGGGCGGGAACTACTGGCGGAGCCGGTGCACGGTCCCCACGAGCTGCTCGATCTTGTCGATAAGTTGCTCGACGATCCGGTGGCCTATGGCGCGACTTCCGAAGCCGTGTACACCCGCTCACTGAAGTACAAGCCAGGCCCTATCGCCCGGCAGTTTGTGGATGCGGTGACGTGACGCACGAGCGATGCGCCGGCACGGGGACGGATGCCACGCGAGGCCGGTGCCGGCCACCGCAGTGCAGAGGAAGTACACCGCAGTCGTCACAGCAGGCCAGTGCGCGACGACGACCGGGTCAGGACGGGAGCCTTCGCCAGAGCGTCATCGGCCAGGAGACCCGGAGTACGAGAAGCTCGACTGCAAGTTCAACGGAGGGGACGAGTCGCCCCGCAGCTACCTCGCAGCCGACTTCGTCGCAAGCGAGGCGTGAGGGCAGCATCGTCCGCTGCCTCCCATCCGGCGCAGAGACCCACGCCTGCACCGCGGCTATCTCGGTAGCGCGGCGCCGAGGGCGGACACTGGCCAGCTAGGCTCTAACCCTGGACACTGCGGTCATGGAAGCCTCACCAGTACACCGCGGGCTCAGTAGGCAGTCCCTCACTTCTCGGATCCGAGCAAAGCCGCACCGATACCCTCGGCGCAACCTGACATGACGCAGCCCAGAAAGCCCCGTCCGGGGCGGCAGGCGATTCGGTTGGGAGATGTCAACGCGACAGCTCTGATGGACCGCCTACGTGAGCTTCACAGACTCGGGGAGGATCCCGAATTCGAACGATTTCCTGATTCGGCGGAGCTTTTTCTCGGACTACGGCACGCAGAGCGGATGGCGGGCCATCTGAAACCCGTTGACGGGTTGAATGTGGTCGGCGAGGCAGCCGTGCTGCGGGCAACGCTGTGGCAGTATCTGCGCGAGCAGACCGACCGCGGTCAGTTGAAGGCGATTGACGACGGCCGCGCTGCAGGTCTGCCATGGCATCACTTCATCCAGCCGCTCTGCGTAAGCACCAAACACGGCGCCTACCAGAAGGCTCGACGGTTGGCGGCTGAACAGCTACGTGAACCGTACGAACGACGCTCGCCCGAGGTCGCTCGTGAGCACGAAGACCGCCGGGTGGCCGAGGAACGAGCAGAACGGCTTCGGGTGAGTGCGCAGGAGCGTCGCTTCCCCATCGCCCAGCGGATCACCCGCCAACTGCTTCAGCATCGCGACGGTCTGGTCGTCGCCGGCATGGCCGCGTATTGGCTGGATGAGCTCTCCGAGACCGCTGACGACCGTCAGACTCCTCTGGAGCGCGCGAATTTCAGTGACTTTCTGGAAGCCTTCGTCCGTGCGATCCACCAGCTGGCACGCGAGCGTAAGCAGCCCGCCACCACGACAGAGGGAGCACATCAGGCGCTGGCACGCGCCACCGACTTCCTCCACCAGGAGCTGCCCGATCGGACAGATTGCTCGCAGAGGCACAAGGTGTGACTCGGCGCGGTAGTCGCCATCGTGCCGCTGGCCAGGTCCTACACCGTCCGCTCTCCGCCCTGCATATCGGCGTAGAGGGTGCCAACGTTGAATCCTTGCGCCCAGAAGATCGCCAGCAGGCCACGAAGCGTCTCCTCCGGTGTCTTGCTCTCCGAGAGACCTCGGAGCATCGTCTCGGCGTACTGACTCTGCTACCGCACTCGCCACCAGCTTGATCGTCTCTGGACTGACGGAGCCTCCTGACCACATCGCTCCTTCCAGGCTGAGCTCCCGGTACTGAAGGGCGATCTGCGTGTCGCGATCGCAGCGGCCTTCTCGCGCTCACACGTCCTGAGTTCCCATCCGGATCGATCTTGTCTGCGGCGTCACTGGCAAAGTTGCAGGACAACTGTCGTGTCGTTCGCATGCTACTTGTCGCCTCCCCATGCCGGCCGTGAGCCTTGCGTCGCTGAGGGTTCGACACGCTCCACGGTGAGACGACAGTTGTCGTGCAATCATGACAACTTCCGTGCTCATCCACACGAATGACTGAGCAGCTCCCGACACCCACGATTGAGTGACCTGATCGTCTGCCGGGTGGTTCCCAAACTGGGAACCACCCGGCAGCGGCCGGGGCTGCAGTGCATGGTCAACGCCACGCCTCGACCTGGGTGAGGCTGAGCACGATAGGTGTCGCATTTGCAGGACAACTGTCGTACCGCGCCTGAGCTGGGAAAACGCGAAGCTCAGGGCGACGCCTGCCACCTCCGCCGGGGAATGGACGACTGGGGTCTCACCCATCCCCTGGCCAACTACCCCCGACGAAGCACTGGCCTCCTGCGATTGAGTTACGTCGAACTTGGACGCTGTGCCGACACGGTCGTCTCTCGCATCAGCGGGAGCTGTGCCCGGCTAACGTGCTTGCATGACCAGTTCCTGTGGGCACCCTCTGCTGTACCGGTTGGCCATTGCCGATCAGCTTTCCCCCATCGACTGCCTACTGTGCGGAATCCCGTTCGAGCACGATCAGCATCTGCAACTTTGGGGCCACCGCCCCGATGGGACCCAATCGGTCATCTGCAATGGCTGCGTCGACGCGCACGTTCCAGAGGCCGTCAGTTTCTTCTACACGGCAGCCTTGGCGTGGGAGGTGACAAGCCTCCTCTATCCTTTGGGCGCAGATTTGCACGAACAGGCCGCGACCCGACTCAGGACGGCTGAGAAAGGTGTCGTGGACCTGCTCGTTCACGAGGGTGACTAGTGCATTCCCGCTGAAGTTCCGGGAGCAGCGTGCACGACCACCATGCCGCGGACCTGCGGCGTGGTGGTCGCCCCCTCCTCGGCCGAGGAGTCCGAACGGCTCATCACCGGCCTGAGACCGATGCCCGACGGGCTGGCGTGGATCGACCTGCTCGAACCCGAGGACCTGGACGGCTTCCTGGCCGCCGAGTAGCGCATCGGCCGGTGCTCTTCCGGGGCCGGTATCCGCTGCTCAGGTCAAGCCCTCGTGAGGGTTGAAGGGGTTGGTGCACTCGGCTGAGGGCTGGTCGACGGGCACGAGGCAGGTACGGCACAGGTCGATCTCGGGCCGGCCGAGCGGGTGGGACGCGGTGCCCTGAGCGTCGGTATCCACGATCATGGAACGCGCGCGTTATCTTGCTGCCGCCGGGCAGGTTCCGGGCGATCTCGGGGCCGGGGCCGCCGACCGCAGGCGAGTTCAGGTGGCGCAGCGCGGCCTCGTACTCGACCGCGGCGATGGCGAGGAGCCCGAGTCCACAATCGGCGTCTCGGGCGGTTGCCGCGCCCCCGCATCCTTGTCGTGCTCACGCTCGGGCTGCTCGTTCTCGCTCACCGTTTCCCCTCCCGGCAAGTGGCGGCTATTCCTAGCGGGGGGACGACCGCCAAGGGCTCCCTGGCCGCCTCTCCGCCGATCCGGCCTACGGGGCGGAGTAACGGCACGCAGCGAAACACTGCGCCGACGCAACCCACCCGAGCACTCACCTGGTGTCCGAGGATGACGGGTCCGCCGGGGCGGTGATGCGCGAGGTCCGGGGCGTGCACGTGGCACCCTCGTCCCAGCCCATCGCGGCCTGGATGATCAGGTGCAGCCGGCCGAGGGAGACGTGGGCGGGCATCCCCGGAGCGCCGACTCTCCGGGGTCACGAGTGGCCAACTTGGTGTCGTGGTGCATGTTCTTTCTCGGTATATCCCACCCCTTCTGACCTGCGAAGATCCTCTGTACGGCTCCCTGTGGGGCGAACCCTAGCTCCGGAAGGGATTCACCCCGGCCCGACGCTGATCGGCCTTCACGCAGGGATTCACCATAAACTTGCAGGTCAGATCCCTATGGCACAGCGGAAGGCGTTGGCCGCACCATTGTCGTCGCCTGCGGAACTGCCGTGTGTGTTCGGTCTTCGTGGTCAGTTTGCCTGGGCTGTCGCTCGCACCATGATCTCGTTGGTCGCGACATTGGGGCTGATTGATCATGAGCTCTGGAGCGGGCGATACAGGGAGGTGGCATGTGGTGGTCCTCGGGCCCCTCTTTACCTCCTTCACGTGGCTGTCCTTACTTACTTGGGGTCGTGTCGCACACTGAGCGCTGCAGTTGGCGCATTTCGCCAATTCCAGCGCTCAGTAGGTTGGCGTGGGCTCGCGCTATGGGTGCGCCATCGCATCAGGCCTGCTCGGCCGAGTGGTTTGCTCTGGCCTTGCCATAGAGCATGCTCCAATGCGTAGCGTTCGGTTCATGATCACACCTCAGCACAAGATCGGATCGGGGTTCGGAGCCCGAAGCACCACGGACGACGTCCTGAGCGGGATCGACCTCTCCGGAAAGCTGGCGATCGTTACCGGCGGCTACTCGGGCCTCGGTCTGGAGACGACACGGGCGCTCGCCCGCGCCGGCGCCCACGTCGTCGTCCCCGCCCGGCGGCGAGCGACCGCTCATGAAGCGGTCAATGGCATCGACAACGTCGAGGTCGACGAGCTCGACCTTGCCGACCTGTCGAGCGTCCGGGGATTTGCCGAGCGCTTCGTCGCTTCGGGCCGCAGCGTCGACATCGTCGTCAACAACGCCGGGATCATGGCCTGCCCGGAAGCGCGGGTCGGCCCCGGCTGGGAGGCGCAGTTCGCGATCAACCATCTCGGTCACTACGCGCTCGTCAATCGGCTCTGGCCAGCGATCGCGCGCGGCCGGGCCCGCGTCGTCTCCGTTTCCTCCGCCGGCCACCACGGCTCGGGCATCCGGTGGGACGACGTGCAACTCGAGGCCGGCTACGACAAGGTGCAGGCCTACGCGCAGGCGAAAACGGCCAACGCACTGTTCGCCGTGCACCTCGACGCGCTTGGCCGCGACGCCGGAGTGCGGGCGTTTTCGCTGCATCCCGGTAAAATTCTCACCCCGCTGCAGCGCCACCTTTCCGACGAGGAGATGGTCGCCGCCGGCTGGATAGACGAGGACGGCAACCTGGTCGACCCCACGTTCAAGACGCCTGAGCAAGGCGCGGCAACGCAGGTGTGGGCGGCGACTTCCCCGAAGCTGGCCGATATGGGCGGCGTCTACTGCGAGGACTGCGACATCGCCGAGCCTGCCGCGGGCGATGACGCGTTGGTCGGCGTGCGCGAATACGCGTCCGATCCCAAGCAGGCTGCGCGTCTGTGGACGCTCTCGGCCGAGCTCACCGGCATCGATGCGTGTGCGGAAACCGCATAGCGCCCGTGAACGGGGTGGTGAGCCACCGCTCACGGCGGCCTAGAGACGCGCCGGCCGATCGCAGTCCGCAGCGTGACCAGCGTTCGTCTGCTCAGGGCCGGTTCCGCAAGCTGGTCACGAGATCGCCAACTATCGCGCTCGGAGTCGCCAAGCATCGCGCTCACTCGCCAAATGAAACGCACCCGACACACACATGGGTAACTGAGCGTTTCATTTGGCCCGTTGGGCCAACTCCGACGCTCACCGCGAAGCCCGGGCTCTGGTCGGCGGAGGTGGGTGGGGGTGGGGACACGGATACCACTCCATTCCCGAGCTGGATGCCGGGGACCTTCTACACCCGCCCCCATGGCCGCGAGTCCCTCACGATCTCCGTTCGGCCCAACACCCCGCACCGTATCCGGAGCCACTGACAAGGCCGTCAGCTTCAGAGTATGGAGGAGCAGACGCTTCAGCGGGCCAACTCAAGCGCTCGGTCTCGTCATGTAGGCATGCGCGCTGGCCAATTGGGCGGATCGGCTTTGCGTACCGGAGAAGCCCGTGTGCGCCCCCTGGAGGGCCTATCAGCCCCGGCCCCGCCCAGTCACACCAACACCTCAGCGTTTGGCGCTTAGGCGGCATTGCCGCAGGTCAAACACTGTGCGCCGAGATCGACATAGAGGATAATTTACCTCCAATCGTGCGCTCCCTTACTCCCAGATCGGGCAGCTGCCGTCGTCCCACCCGCCTTCGAACCTTCTAGACGATGCTGGAACCCTTCAGAATTCGGACCCAACCTTGGGCCCGGCTTGCTACGTGAGCTCAGCTCATCGAGCACGTCCCAGCTGTCTGAATACCTGCCACCACCAGTGCATATAACGATGGACATCATGATGGTTGCAACGAAGCATGTGGTGATAGATATGTCACCGACTATGTCGATCAACATAGTCTGTGAGCTAACGTTACTTGCTGCGATGGAAATGCTCATGGATATAGCGCTATAACTAACTAGCTTGCTAGCTACAGTCCTTGCCTACGTGCCTCCTGATCGCATACATTGCCCCGATGCGAGCTACCTGACCCACCTCTTGACTTGCCATCGAGCCTCGTACCCTACTGACCAGCTGTTCCGGTTGCTCATTACCTCGCCCCTGAACGAACCCATCAGTTGCTAAGCTTCTACGCCGACGCACCTACCTGCGCACAGGCTTGCCCCTCTCTCTCTTAGCTTCCTTGCCAGCTGCCATGCGCGCTCGTTTTTGGACCTACTTACTAGCCGGTACGCTTGTTAATCTACTTGCGACTCACTTTGCGTCTGACCTAACTTGCGTACCAGTGCGCGGCTGACTTACTGAGTGGACGAACGGGTCTGCTACACCACTTATCTGCTAGCGGGTCAGCTGATCGCATTACGGGCGCCAGAACTAGCTGATGCACCTACTACTGAGTCTCCTTGCGCTCAGCCCGATCCCCTACCGAGCTATTGAGTCAGCTAGTCACCCGGCTCGCTTCCCGCTGTTATCGCCAGCGCCCCATCCCACGGACGGACACGGCACCTTGCCGACCTCTACCCTCACGACCGGACGCACCTTCGTACCCGCCGCTCGGTCCGCTAGAGATGTGAGTGTCGACCGAGCGCGCTCGTTTCCCAACTCCTCTGCCGCCCAGCCGACGAACGCCCGGGCTTCAAGGGCACCTGACTACGGAGCTCGGACCCTGCTCAGCCTTGGCGCGCACCACCCCCCTGCCGCGCGCCCGTCACCTCTAGCCAGCGGACACCTCGTCTCACCGTGCATCCCCCAGACTCCTCGATCACCGAGTCGTTCTCGGAGCGAGTGGACGGCCACCGTCTGGGTCGGGCTACGTGCATTGCGACCAGCAGACCTAGTCGGCACGGGAACTGACGACGGAACGAACGATCACCTGCCCTCGCCAACAACCGCACCAGCCCTTGTGCCGCCTGACCCCTTGTCGCGCGTCACTCGGTCCACGCGCACGTGCTTCCTGTATCGTCAGCGTGGATGATCAGGGTGACACGCGGAGAGTGGCATGATCACGAAGCCGCCAATCAGGACAAATTACCCACATTGGCGCTCCAGATGCCGCGTGTCACAGGGAATCAATAGAACAAGTCAGACACATAGTTCACTCAAAGGGGTGCGGACGCATGCAGGTTCTCGTGGTGGCAAGTCAGAAGGGCGGGGTGGGGAAGACAACCACCACCGTGAATCTCGCGGCGAGCCTCGCGCTCTCCGGCTGTCGGGTCCTCGTCGTTGACCTCGAACCTCAGGCTCAGGCCGGGGAGGCCCTGGGGCTCAAAATCACGCAGGATGAAAAGAAGCGATCGCTCGGATTGGCGCTGCAGCTGGCCGTTCAGGGAGCCATGCCGGACTTGCGCGCCCTGCGCTTCGACCGAAGCGAGCTCCTTGAGGGCTGGGATTGCGAAGGAAGCCTCCATCTGTTGGCTTCCGAAGAGTCCACTATGAGCGTCGCGCAGAACCTCGTAGTCGCAGAGGGATACAAGGCCACGCCGGTTCTCCGGAGGATGCTCCTCAGCATCGCCGCAGACTACGACTTCGTCGTGGTAGACACCCCTCCCGCAGTGCAGGGACTGTCCATCGTGGGATGGAGCGCCGGCGACTGGGTTCTGACGGTGTGCAACCCGGAGTACGCCACCGTCAAGGGAGCGGTCACCCTCCGCGGCTCCGTGAAGTTCGTACCTGAGCGGACCGCTGGCGAATGCACTCCGAGGTACCTGGGAGCCGTGCTCGACAAGTCCAACCCGCCGTCCAGGTGGAGCGGTGAGGAGATCGAAGTCCGCGACGGCATGGTGGCGTCCAAGTTGCTCCCATTTAAGACCGACATTCGTACCGACACCCGCATCTCCTCGGCCTTCGGCGTCGGTATTCCAGCAGTCCTCAGGCACGCCAACCACCCCCCGGGCAGGCACTATGCAGCCCTGCTCGATGAAGTACTCACTCGTATGGAGACCCCCGAGGAGTCCTGGGAGGTCGCCCCAATGATCGATGTGGAGCAGACCGTTGCCTGACAACCCCGCAGGTCGGAGGACCAAGAAGCCAGCTGCAAAAAAGGCGGCGGCCTTCCCTAAGAGGGCTCGTCAGACCGGGGTGTTCGCTAACGTCATCCAAGGGGCCGATGATGTGGCCAGGAACGCGGTACTGGCTAGCGACCCCACGCAGGAACAGCCCCCGCCTTCATCGTCGAACGGAGGGGGATCCGATCGCGTCCCTGGTGACCTCCCCCCTCCGCTCGCTGCATCGGTGTCTACCCTCACCGATGCAGTGGCGACCTCCCCTGGTGCCAACCGTGCCGAGTCGGCGACGGCTGCGGAAGACGTGGAATCCCCTCCAATCGCCGCTGCAGACTCGGCCCCAGTGCCGGCGACGGATGACGCCGGCACTGGGGCTCTGCGAACGAGTGACGACAAGGTCAACGTTGTCGCAGCGTCAGCTCAGCCCAATCGACCCGGAAATGTATCGAGCGCGAAGGCTACGAATACGGGAGGAGCCGCGGCAACGGCTTCTCCCCAGCCCAAGCGCGCTACCCGGAGGTCATCAGGCGAGCTGGCTTTCCAGGAAGGACGGCCTTGGGCTCACCAGGCCGTCCACGAGAGCTTCGCCGACGCCAAGATCTGCTCCAACACCTGGGGCATGCAGGGCTTCCGGATTGTCCCTGACGTGCTCCGCTCGCTGAAGACGCGAGTGAGCCGCGATCGACGTACTTCGCGCAACCCACAGTTGGCCATCGGCCATTACCTCGACGCCGCGTTGCGGCATGCCCCCCAGGACATCGAGACGCAAGTTGCTTGGGCGCAGAAGTTCCTTGCAGAGCGAATGGGATTCGTGGAGGCCGGTGTGCAGTCGACCTATCGAATCGGGCCAAAGGCGCAGGCGTACTCCACTGAACTGAACCTTGCTCTACAGGAGGCGGACTACGCGCGCAAAGGCCTCTACGTTGTGTCAGCATCGCTCACGGCGCTGCTCCAGGCGCTTGAGACAGAGGGCGAGCTCCAACGCCCAACGCTTCCCCAGCGCTGAAACCGGCTCCTCACCAGCCAATATAACGAAGGGTATACCGACCGCGAAAGCGACCGGTATACCCTTTGCCATGTCCCGGATCCTATGGCGCTGCGCAGTTAGCGTAAGGTTCCGGCCCCCAAGGACGGCGGCGCCGGGGGCCGCTCTTCCGCCCCCTGTCAAAACTGCGCCCGCCGAGACGGGTTGGGGCTCAGATTTGAGTTGGACAGGGCACGGCCGTCGCAGGCCTAGCGTCGCTCAAGCTCAGTGAACTGGCCATATACCGATGTGTATAACCATTGCTATCGCGCCACATACAACCTTCGCTATACCGCGCTAACTTACGACGTGGCTAGCCCGCGACCTAACTACATAACTGCTCTGCAACTCGCCTTCCAGGCTCCCCCACCTCCGATCAGTTTCCCAACCTATCCGCGTGACAGCGGAACTAAGTCGCGGGCCGCCTACATGAACACGCCCGATTTCAGGTAGTTTTCGCTAATGCGGCAACCACTGGGACACGCCGATGTCCTAGTGTCACGAGGGGAAGGGGCGTTGCTTCCTGTAGCCTTCGGTGTGCTGATACAGGTGCGACCGGAAGGCCTTTGAATGCCGCGCAACGCCTTGACCACACATGCGCTCTTCGGCGCAGCCGGTGTAAGTGAGCATTGGGCCTGGAAGGCCCTCAAGGCTGGGGTCATCCACGAGCCTCACTTTGAGGAAGACGTAGTCGCCCTTCGCGTCTACGCTTGCGTCGCCCAGATCGCTTGGCCGGGTGAAAAACGCCCCAGGAGCGCGAAGCAGCAACTCGAGTTGTGGCAGGCACTGGCAGTAAACACTGCCCGTGAGGCGCTTTCTGACCCAGCCACCACTCGCAATACGACGATGTGGGTTCTGCCTGACGGCGTTCAACTAGCCACTACAGCTGGACAACGCGCGGCCCTCGAGCTCGACGTGCTGTCCGAACGGTCAGCCTTCCGCATTCCCATCGGTCTATGGATCGCCGAGCTCCCGGACACGCTCGAGAAGATGCCGAAATCTCGGCACCGTCGGGCCTCCAAGTCAGCTACCAAGAAGGCCGCATCCGAGACATGAAAACTACACAAGCCGCGCTACCGCATCCGACGAAACCAGACAGCAGGGCGGCGCCTTGGAGTACAGGCTCTCGAACCTGTGCCCCAAGGCGCCGCCCTGCGGCATAGCGAGGTCGCGGGGCACCACCCCCACGACCTCATCAAGAACGCTCGGCGTCGTACCAACGCCGAGCCACAGAGAAGAGGTGTCGCCCAGCCAAACCGCTAACTGAACACTCCTGTCCCGCTCTCCCTCCAAGCCGAAGCGACGAGCGGTCAGTTTTCCATTGCCTCTTTCTCCCGCACTAGCTCCGGAGTCCATCATAGCTGCCACTCCCGGGGCCGGTTTCGTGCTGCCCAGAGCCGATCCGTGCCCTGCTCTTGACCTGCACGTTTCCCGCAGTGAAGCGCCGTCTGGTCACACGCCGCCCCCAGTAGAAACCTCTCAGCGTGAGCCCGCGAGGCGGGCCGGCTCTGCGGCTCAACCTGTCCCTGGGCGTGTCCATCGAGTAAAGGTGCCGTGGCGCATCGTGTGCTCGCCGAACTATCCAGACGCGGCTTTGTCGGTATACGTCAAAGTCGCTGCATTGGCGTTGCGCCCGGAGGGCTGCACGGCTGGGGTGGGGGTTCTCTGCTCGTACCTTCGGTTGAGCAAGTCGACTGTCGAGCGGGCTCTACGCGCTCTGAGCAACTCCGACCCCCACGACGGGGTCGTGGAGTTGTCGAGCCGACGTCGCACGAAGCCGGGCGGCCAGGGCACTACAGCCCTGCGTCGGGTTCGTCCGATCAGCAGGAGCGAACGGTTCGTGTGGGTTCCGGTGGTCGCTGCGGAGCAGTTGGATCCCCGGCAGTTGCGGGCGTGGGCAGCGCTTGCGTACGCCGACGCGATGGGCGCGGAGCTCTCCGAGACGCAGTTGGGCGAGATTCTCGTCCATCACTCGGGGAAGCGTGCCGGCCAGCCTGTTGGTGCCGAAGCGGCGGGGGCAGTCGTTGATGCACTAGATGCACATGGATGGATCGAAGTACGGCGTCGGGCGGGTCGGCAGGGTCGTCACGGCTTTGTCGTGCTGAACCACCCCCGGCAAGATGCGGACGCTACCGGGGACCCGAGCGGCGGCGGGGGAGACGCCAATTCGGAGAGGGGGAAGTGGGGGAGTAGTGCCCAGGCTGGTGACGGATCGGGTTCCCGCGGCAGTGAAGGTTCCCTCGCGTCTAAGGAAGACCTGCAGATTGACCGACTTGATGACGACGGTGGGTGTTCTTCACCCGCCGTAGGCGAGGTACAGGTAGCTACGCGCGAGACTCCTGTGGACAATCCGACCGAGTGCAACACGACCGCTGTCCAGGGCACAGCTGGTCTCGCGCTTCGCGCGGATCCACCCACCACCCCCTCGCCAGCCTGCACATCCAACCGATCCTCGGGCGGTGTTGGCTCGTACGCCGGACCAGCGCTGACGTTCAGCCCCCGCATCCACCAGATCCTCGAACCCGTCCGGTGCCTGCTTGGCCAGACCACCGTGTACGTGCAACGTCGGGTGGCCCGGGAGGTCGGTGCACAGCTGGCGCTGGGAATCGAGCCGGAACGCTTGTACCAGCGTCTGCAGGCGCGATTTGCCGCCACGAGCCCCTCGGAGATCCGCAACGCCGGTGGCTGGCTGCTCAAAGCTGCTCTGCCGCGGTGGGGCTGCCACGATCCGAAGTGTGAGTCCGGCGTCCGCTGGGCTTCTGGTGACGCCTGTCAGGTGTGCGCAGCAGAACGGGCGCACCGCCGTGAAGTGCGGGAACGGGCGGACGCGGTAGCGGCAGTGCGGAGCACACATGGCCATTCTCCGCCTGCGGGGAAGCGGCATTGCCCAGTGTGCCCGCCCCAGCCGACACCGCGGCACGAGGAGGTTGCGGCGGAGGGAGGCTTGCGCGGTAACAGGGCGGGGCCCGGCCCCGATGGTGTCGCTGAGATGCCCGTTCGTTGTCGGGACTGCTCCTGGTCGGCGCCGAGGATCGGCCCGGATGGTCGGTGCCGGCCGTGTGCCCTGCAGTATGCGCTCACCCAAGCGATCACGGAGGCCATGGATGCCGCGGGGGCGCACCGGGTGGGCCGGGCCAAGGTTGCCGCTGCGGCCGGGGCCGCAGCGGATGTGCGGGATCACGTTGACCGGGTCCTGGCCGACGCGCAGGCGGATGGGATGGACGGCGACGAGCGGAGCTGGGCGGCATTGTTGGCCGCGCAGTCCCGGGCCGCCCACTGGGTAGCCGGAGCAGCGGCGGCCGGTGGCGATCCAAAGTCTCATGGTCCACTCGAGTGAACTCTCAACTCTTACTTGAGAGTTTTGAGTTGTTGAACCCGAGTTGCGTGCGGCACTAAGCCCGACGGGGGCGGAGCGCGCCGAGCCGCCAGCGGCCATGCCGGCGGGCCGGTTCGAACCGCAGAGGAGTGCCCCCCTCTGGGCTCGGATGCCAGCAGACCGGCTGCAGTGCGCACCCCGCACGAGCGGGGGAGAAGGCGGTAACGCAGAGCAGAGATGAAGAAGCGACCGGGTGCTGATTCAGAGCCACTTCCCAGTGGCCGGTCGCTGGGGCGGGTCCACGAGCCGGTGCGGTGCGCAACGTGGGATTTCGATGCCGCCGTCGCGACGCTCACGCGAACCTTGTGCCGCCGTTTCTCGGCGGGGGAGGGGTCAGGGGCTGGCTTCCAGCGGTGCGCATCCTGTGGGAAGCGGCGGTAGAGCCTGCTGTCCCGCCCTGCGGCACGCGTCACAGGCTTGTGGTGGCAGCCCGTGAACGAGTGGCCTGGTGCTTGGTATTGGCACGCGGGAGCGTGCGTAGGCTTGACGGCTGCAGGCCGCACACAACCTCGCTGGGAGTCACGCTGACATGGCTGAACTGTTCGATCTCGACCGTGCTGCGCGGACGCGCGCGTCGATGCTCACTGACCTCCCCGCCGGGATGCCGCAGGACATCGCGGAGGCCTTGAGCGGTCCGGGTGTGCCGGACTACCTCCTGAGCCGGGGCTTTGAAGTCGTCGACGACATCGGCGCCCTCCAGGGGCCAGCATCCGGCCCCGTGGTGGTTCCCACCGAACTGCACTACGGCGGGCTGGCCCCCGAGGTCCTCGTGGACGACACCGAGGACTGCGCCCTCCTCTACCAGAACGTGCTGGCCGAGGGCACCGTCGACGCCCAGCAACAGGTCCTGAACGAGGCGCGGCTCACCGCGCTGTGGCCATCGCTGTCCCTGATGCTGCCGGCCGCGATCGCGCAGGTCTGGCAACGGCGGTTCCCCGTCCTGTCGGCTGACTGAAATGAGGCCGTGATGCGCAAACCTGAAGAGCAGCGGGCCGGCTTGTTCGTTGCTGCTCATGCAGCGGATGCCTGCGCGGCCCGTGGCTATGCCTTTCAGGTGGCCGGGGGCCTGGCCTTGGCCGCGCATCGGGCTACAGAGCGGGCCACCTATGACATCAATCTGACGTCCGAGCACCCGTTTGATCCTGTGCAAGCCCGGGAAGCGATCGCCGGCCGGTTGCTGCAGCTGGGGTATCAGGTAGCTGACGATGACGGCGTAGCACGTCGGGGAGTCACCGGCAGGCTCAAGGTCACCCTGCCGGGGGCAGGGCCGGTGAATGTCGATCTGGCTCAGATGCCGCAAAGCCAGGACACCGTGATGCTGTGGGGCCGCGTGCCGGTTGCCGGCCTCGCGGACTGCGTGCTGCGGACGCTTCAGGCAGTGCGTGGGCGGTCCGCGGTGCAGGACTATCTCGACGTTGTGACGTTGGAACGGCATCTGGGGCCCGAGCAGTTTGACCGGATCACATTCGAATTCCTCCAGCACGAGGCGGCCCGTCTGCAGCCGGGCAAGCGGCGGGTTCCGTTCATGCACCTGCACGAGCGACTGCTGCTGGTCATGCACCAGCCGGTCAGACGGTTCGAGCACTACGGGTGCCCGGCCCGCCAAGCCGAGGGCATGCGCGACGCGGTGGTCACCATCGCCAGCAGAAACATGGCCTCAGCGCCGGGGGTCGATGGAAAGCCCTCGATCTTCTCACTCCCGCGAAAGCGGCTGGAGACGATGCGAGCGGAGATGCTGGCCACCCTCATGGACGACGCTTATGGCGCGGATACCAACCATCCCGATGTCGTCGCCGGACACCAGACGCTGGAGCGGACCATCGCCTACCTGGAAGGGGAACGGCTCCGCCGGGAGGCACAGAGGCGACTACCGGCGAACCCATCGCCGCGGCACTCTCCTGGTCACCAGCGGCAGCATCATCAGCCCGGGCAGCAATCGCCCGGTGGTGCGCCTCGGTACCCGTGAGTTGCGCATCGAGGCGGGCGCACGGCGCTGGTGTCAGATGCCCTGTGCGGCGTCGTGACGACCCGTATCTCCGGTGACGCGACCGGCCTCAAGGCCAGGTGCGCCCGCCGCGAACCCCTTTCGGCGTGAACGAGGCGAGTAATCCAGCCAGACCCAGGCATCGGGGCCAAGCCCGACGGTCGGACCGGACTGGAGGCGGTGAGCGCTACACTCCGTGCTGCGCCGCGGTCCCGGCAGCGTAGAGCTGCTCGCAGATCGCCGGCACGATCCGCGCTGCCCCCCCAGCAGTGAACCTGGACCCGTCATGCCGGTGTGAGCTGGGCAGCCTGATTGGCGTCGACAACGAGGCTGATCCGAGCTGTCGGGCGGCCGCGATTCTCTGGTGCCCGCGCAGCAACCCCCACGCGCCAGACTGCGGTCCCGCCCGGCCAGCCCGTGGGTCGGCGGACCGCCACTACTGAGAACCGATACTCCCCACCGGCTGAGGCGGGCTCGACGGGGAGAGGGCGGCAACAGCGCCGGAACGTCGACAAGGCCTGCTTCTGTACCGCGATAGCCACCAACCTCGGGCCGGTGGCTATCGCGGTACAGAAGCAGGCGCACGACGAAGGCCCCTACGGCGGCCGGGAACGCGCCATACCGCGCATCGCCGGTGCAGCCCCCGGCCCCGTCCGCCATATCACCCGGCGCGGTCGGGCATCACAACGGCGGGCTGCGCGAGGCGACGCCCGGTCAGCGGTTGGACGGGCAGCGGTCGTCTTCGGGGAAGCACGTCTGCCAGTTGACGTAGTATCCGGAGATCCAGCCGTGCGTCCCGGCACGCATTCCATAGCGCGACCGCTTATCGAGCTTCGCGTACACCCAGCGACCGCCGCCCTTACCGCACAGAGCAGTCAGGCGGTCACGGGAGTGCAGCTGGCCTTTCGCGTAATGACCGGTCCCGGGCCCGTTGCGGAGGTTGACTCCATTCGACGTCGGCCAGATGTCCTGGTCCTTGATGTTGTAGGTGCATGACGAGGAATTCGCGGCATTCGCAACCGGGGCGGTTGCCATGGTCAGGCCGGTCGCGGCGACAAGTGCCAGGGCACCGGAAGCCACGGTGGAAACCAGCTTATGGCGTGTCATCTGTTGCTCCTCCGGAAGGCAGGATTGGTGCACCGAATTTCGGGTGCGGAAGGAGCCTGGCGAGCAACCGTCGGAGCGGACAAGGCGTCCCGTCGAAACACGGGCTGTTTTCCCGCCGTGGGGAACACTTAATGGCAAGGCATTCCGTGAGGCGGAATCGGACGCAGCGAAGGGAATTTGAATGCAGTGCCGGGACCCCACTTGGCGGGAAAAGACCGATGCAGCGGGCTCGGGTGCCGCAGTACCGCGCTCCTGTTCGTTGTCGCCGCAGGCACGCCGTTTCGTGCACCACGTACCACGGAGACGTGCCAGTGGGCGGGACTCCAGGCCAGCGGCAGGGTGTCGGACCGATCACCTGGGACAGCCACTACGAGCTGCTGACCCTCGCCGTCGAGCGACCGTCGCCTACAGCCATCGCCGAAGACGTCTTGCCATCGTGCCGCTCGTAGCGCTCCCGATAGGTGACGCGCGAGCGGGCCAGCTTCTCCACGACTCTCCGCGCAACCCTGTCCAGGTATTCCTTGCCGATGGCTCCGGTTCGCCGGCCGTGTACGCTTTCAGCGCTGCGCGTATCCAGCGCCTGGAAGACGCGTGCAGTCGTGCCGACGACAGTGGGGCAGCCATAGACTTGAGAAGTCGACTGGAAGCCTCCTCAAGGTCCTCGCGATCGGCCATGCATGAACTTTTGTAGAAGGCCGCGACGATGCGATGTGACGGTTTTACCCCCAGCAGCATTCCTCCAGGACCAGTTGATAGCCGCAGCGGTGTCGGCTTGGGAGCGGAGGGGCGGAGCCGGGGAGGCCACGAAGTCCTCCTGGCTCTGTAAGGGGATGAAGGTCCCCTCGTCAGCCAAAGGCCTCCACAGTCCGTTGAGCGAGTCAGACGGGCCGAAGGAGCTTCACCGGCCGTACGCCATCGGCTCACACAGCACCCTCGCCGGGCGTAGCGAAGTGTGATGTTCTCCCCGGCCAAGGGGAGTCGTCGGAGATTGGACGGCGCGGTGTGGATGTCCTGGGTGCTATGAGCGGACTGTATCGACGTCGCTTCCGCCTGCTGATCGCTCGGTGGGATGGGACGCCCGCGGGTGATGGCGGATCAATGACGCGTCACTCCCCGGGCCCATGCGGCCGCGAGGGTCAGGGGTGGATAATGCCGGGCATGCCACCGACCGGGAGCTGGTCCAGCACGGTTCGTGCGGCCGTGGCGAAATACTCTGCTTCATCGGCGTTGTCATCGGCGCTCTGGAGGCACTCCCACCACACCTGAGCTGCGGCATCGGCCAGCGCCTGGACTTGCTCCGGTGAAAAGGATCGCCTCCGGCCCTCGTCATCCTGATGCCGAAGCCGGGGCCGGGAGAGCTCGACGAAGGCCCTATTGGGGAGACAGCGTCGCAGTGCATCGACGAACGCCTTGGGAACGGTGACCGTCACGACGGGGGAGTACAGCTCCTGTCCGGTCTGCGGGTCGCTGATCGTCCAGGAACCGAGAGGGCGGAGCTGCATCTCGCGGCCGCTGTTCAGCGTCAGGTGCAGCGTGGTCTCGGCGCCGAAGCCTTCGACCGCCTTTACTGTCCCGGTGTGCCGTGTGGGACGGGCCAAGTCGTCTTCTGGGTCCTCGGACATCCACGCGTCGTCCGCAGTGATCTCACACCCGAGGAGCGCTTCCCAGCCGTTGCCACCCATTCGTTTCACCTCAATTCTGGGTGCCGAGGATGAAGGCGAATCGGTCGGGAAAGGCTACTTGCCCGCTCGGAATTTGAGCGGCGACTTCGGCCAGGCCCCGCTCAATCTCGGCTGCGCTGAATGTGCTCAGGAGAGACATGAAGCGGTCCCGGACCATGGTTTCCCACCGGTCCAGGCTGAATCGGAGGGGGAAGTGGGCGTAGCCCAGCTCGGTGTGGAGGGCGGCACTGCGCATTGTGGCGGCGATGACTGAAGGTTGAGGTTGGCCCTGGGTGAACCGGGACAGGGCTTCGGGCCACAGTGGGTAGCTGATGGTGGTGGGAAGCATGGTCACCAGGAGGCGTCCGCCGGGCGATAGAAGCCTCGCCAGTCCGGTGACGACCTCCATCCGGTCGGTTGCCGGCACATGGTGCATCACCTCTTTGGCGAGGATCATGTCGAACTTGGGGAAGGGCAGACGCGCGCTGCCCCGCGCGACGTCCTGAGCTGAGGCCAGAACGGGCAGCAGCTCGGCTTGGCCGACTGCGGTCAGTTGCAATGTCTGCTCAAGCATGGCGGGTGAGGGGTCAATGACTGTGATGGGCCTTCTCGTGGGGGCGAGAGCGGGAGTGTAGATGCCGGTGCCACACCCCAGGTCCAGTGCGTGTTCGCCCTCCACCGGCTGCAGGTAGTCGCGGATAGACCGCCGCATCCAGGCGACGTACTCCCTCGAGTGCATCCAGTGGTCGTTGAACTGGGGCGCTATCCGGGCGTAATGCGCTTCGCCGCTTCCCGGAACCTGTGGTTGTCCCACCCCGAACACCTCTCCGGATCGATCACCCCAGCTGGTGGACAACACGCTAGCGACACACAGCGGCCGGGACGACGAGCCTCGGGGCTGTCGAACGGCTGACGGCGGCGTCGGGCACTGGCCCGGCGCCGCCTCCGGCATCCCTCTTTCCCCCTGGCAGCCCACCAGGACCCGGCGTCGGCCGGGCCCAGGCCGGTGGCAGCGGGCGAAGCGGCACAGAGGGCCGGATGCATCGCGGCAGTACAAGCGAGGCAGAAGCCTTTCGTGACTCGCGATATCGCGAGGCGATGCCTGGCTGGCGTGCCGTGCGCGCCGCTTCGCTGTGGTGGGTACGACCGATGATCGGGTTGTGATCACGACTGCCCCCGCTGTCCTGTAGGTTCCCATCGGCTGTTTCATTGTCAGGTCACCTGACCTGCGGATTCGTGGTGCTGTCCCACTGCCGTGGCCAGGGTTCTCGCCCAGGGAACTGTCCTTTTCCACGCTGGACGCTCAGCCGTACTGCCGTGGCCACCGCTGTACCCATCGGACCACCAACCCCGCGTTCCCGAGGCGACCCCGTCGGCCGCCAAAAACGCTGAGGTCCTGCCCCGACCACGCGTGCAGACGGCGGCCGGGGCGGTCCTGTACGCAATGAGGGGAACTACTCGCTCACGGGGCATGAATCCCATCCCCCTGCCCTATTGGCCACGCGGTGGACATCGCCGCTGCGAAAAGGACACGGGATCTGGGATCCCACATCCATGCAGGACCAGTCGACTGGTGTGCTTCAGGCGCCTGGTCTGGTCAACAAGACCACCGGTGAACAGGCGCCGGGCGAAGGCCTCACCGCATGTGGCGATCGTGATCTCGATGAATGCGACGTCCTTCTGCGCTGCTGCCCGCAGGTCGATGATCTCCTCGCGTGACAGCTGCTCGAGGTCGAGTGGCCCCGTTGCGGCGGCGGAGGCCTCCGAGGAGACCTGTTCTGCACCCCGTACCTGCTGGACAGCTGTATGGACTTGACGGACCACGGTGGGGTTGCGCGGGCCACTCCAGGTGCCCTCCCATTCTTCGTGCCGGGCATGGGCTGCACGGTGGGAGTCACGCCATTGCGTCACCGCTGCGGCTCGCTTGGCCGGGGTGTCCAGGACCTGCGGGGCGTTGCGCAGGAGCTGAGCAAGGAATCCTGAGGGGCGGCGGACATGGCTTGCGCCCCCGCGCAGGTGGAGCCATGCCCGGACTTCGACCGTGGTCCAGCCGGCGTCCGCAACGTGCCGTGCCACCCACGCAATCCGTGGAACGGAGGCGCGGCTGAGCCAGGGGATCTGCTGGATGAGCTCATAGGCGAGCTGGTAGCGCCGTCCCACGGTGTTGTGCTTCCGGCGGGTTCTGCTCTTCGGCTTGCTCCGGGTGGTGGATATACGGGCCCCCTCTGCGAGCTTGCTCTCAGAGGGGAGGGATGTATGACCCGCAGTTGAAGATGTACCAGTAGTACCCCCCATTGGGGTGCAACGGCGCCGGGCCCGTGATGCTGTCGTGGAGGCGTTCGTGCATCGCTGACGGCGGGGTTTCTGGGCAACCTGCTTAGCCAGTCCGGCGAGCAGTTCACGACCGTGCGCCGATGCGCCAGACATCCAGCGGTCGACACCTTCACCCCTGGTTCGGATCCCGAGAGCTTGGTCGAAGGCGAGGGGAATCGTGCGAACGAACTCCGAGGCCTGCGGTCGCTCCCCCCTGACGCGGGTGCCTTTGACGGCATAGACGAGCAGGCCGGATTCGCGGAGCATCTCCAGGTGGTACTGGATCGTGCGCTCGCTCAGGTCCAGGAGGCGAGCGAGGTAGGCCACGCCCGGGCGGCATGGCGAGAGCCGGGCCATAACGTGCGCGACCCGCACGGTCGTTACTCCGAATCTCGGACCGTGGGAGCGCCCCGGCTGGTAGAGGCCGGCGCCCGCCATCCAGTGGACCGCCTGTTTCCACGCGAACGGACTCCGAGCGACCCTGCCCGTCGTGGTGGCGATCCACTGCTCCGTGTCCGGCACGTGGAGCACCGTCGGTATGGGCCCCGGAAGGCAGGGGCCGGGCTGGATTTCCTCTGCTGCGGCGTCGAGCGCCCCAGGCTCGAACGGCCACGGCAGCAGCGGATCGGAGCCGGAAAGACAGGGATCCGCAACCGCGGGCCCGTTTTCTGCGGGCATGTCGGTTCCGCAGGACACGCTTCCTTGACCACAACACCCTGGGGGTGACGGCCGCTGGGTGTTGTGGCGGGCTATGCAGCCTCGTTCGCCGCCGACCGGGCTGCAAAACGGTCCGGGGCGCGCCTGCACCGGGGGTAGGGAAGTGGGGTGCCCGGTGTCGGGACATGCTCGAGCGGATTGCTTCGGCAGTGTGCTCGGAGGACTACCGTCACCTGCCCGCGCGACCGTGTTTACAGTGCCGCCGGTAGCCACATCAGGGTCGACGGCGCCGGCCATCACAGGGGCCAAGGGTGGCGTCGGCACCCACCACATCTCCTGGGTGCATCGCGATATCGGCCATGCCTGATCTGGCAGGCGGCTGTGACCTGGGTGGTCGAGGAGCGGCTACAGAGAGGCAGCCGCCGCAGGACGGCCTGCCTACTTCGCCTCACAGCTGTGCCGGGTGAGGACGTACGCACGTCACCGTGGTGATCAGGCTGTCGGCAATGAGGATTGCCGACAGCGGTTCGTTCGGTGTGTCGGGGCGTGCGACAAGGCGGGAGGATGTGGTCCGCGTTCGGCACAGCCTGCGCAAGAGCTTGCCATTGATGTACGGACGGTGACCGTGTGGCAACGAGAACCGCTCGATTGGCCGAGAACAGCTGGCGCGCGGGCCGAGCAAGCTGACAAATGCCAGTGCGGTACTGCAAGATGTACTCCATCTCTGGTGTCCTCCAGGGATGACTGAAGCCCCCTTGGGGCTGATGCTGCTGGGAAGCAGTTACTGCCAGACCGTGAGGTCTGGTTCTTCGCTCGACGGAGCTGCTAACTCCGTTGGAGCGGTGACGGCCGGACGAGGAGCTGCTAACTCCGAGTCGGCAGGGGATGGGCGAGGAGCGTCCTTGCTAGGGCGCCCGCCCGAAGTTCTATGCCATTTCGCCCTCCTTGATGGGGGCGTTACGTCCTCCGCGGCGACCACACGACAACAAAACCCGGTCCAGCGGCGTCATCGACGCGGCTCGGATACCGGGCTGACCGTGCGTTTGTGTGTGGTTGCGGGTACGCTCCACCACGAGACACCGCCTATCTCGGTTTCTCGACTCGATAAGCCCCCGATGACTTGCCTAAGGTCTCGGGGGCGTCGTGTTGTCAGGACTAGCAGTAGCGGGGATCACACTATCCCCAACCCTGGCCACTGTGCACAGCCTGTGCAGCAGTCCAGCGCGTCGCGAGCGTCTCGAACGGCCTCCTCGCGCTCCCCAGTTCACCACTCGCCGTACATCCCTGATGCTTCGCGTCATATGTACTCGATTCGTCCACCTGCTCATGAACCGGTCACACAAGCCCAGTTCGGGGATCGAGCTTCCAGCCGATGAGTAAGTCCGCTGGCGGAACGAGGGACTTGGAGCTACTGCTCGTCGCGAGCACGTTAGGGATCTGTGCCCTGACGTCGCGAGCGCGGCCTCGTCGGGGACCTGGAACTGGTGGTTTCGGTTGGGAGCGCATCCGCTGGGGCCTAGTGTCTCGTGATTCCGTTATGTCACTACGAGTTATTCCTGACCAGCTTCTTCATGTTGGTCTGGACGAGGCGGACCTTCGCGAGCACCTCACCGGCGGTCGCGGTCCACGTGAAGGATTTCGCGTTCTCGTTCCAGGAGTCGATGTAGTCGCGGATCTGCTTGATCAGGACGTTGACGCTGGAGAAGGTGCCGCGGCGGATCGACTGCCGGGTCAGGATCCCGAACCAGATCTCGACCTGGTTCAGCCAGGAGGAGCCGACGGGGGTGAAGTGGAAATGGACGTGCGGGTTCTTCGACAGCCACGCCTGAACCTCCGGCGTACTGGCCGAGCATGTTCCGCAGTTGGGTGAGTTGGTCGGCGAACGTCTGCTGCTCGGCCGGGAGCATGTCGTCGACGATCCGCCGGGCCTCGGCCGTCTCACCGTGGAGGATCGCGAACAGGGCGGCCGTCTCGGCGTAGGTGGTGACGGAGATGGCCCTCACGGCTGCTTCTCCTTGCCGCTGCTCGCGGCGTCGGCGGGGAGTTCGTCGACTTCGCTGTCGTCCTCGGCGGGCTCGGTGCCGATGTGGTCGAGTGGCGACCTGCGGCTTGGACAGTGCCTTCATGCGACCCGATGGTTCCGTGCGGCGCTCGACCCGATCGGGGGTCGTCTTCGGTCCCCCTTGGGCCTGCCACCAGCCGATCGCCTTCCGCGCGACGATGGCATTGCTGCGGCAGCGGCTGCCACTCCCAGGATGCGCTCGACGCGCGGGCCCAGGCCCCGGGGGCCGCGGGGGGATCGATCTACGGTTGGGTCGTTCGCTAAATCGAACGGAGTGTGCATCATTTCATTCGTTCGTTATAGTGAACCTATGGTTCATTCAAGCGGGACGCTTCAGAACAGTGCGCAGATCGCCACCTATCTGGAGGACACGTACCTGGATCAGGCCGATACGCGGGTGATCGCCGTGGGTGAGCGGGACGGTGCACCGTGGGCAGCCGTCGAGCACTGCCTGTTCCATCCTCAGGGCGGCGGCCAGCCCGCCGACCGGGGCTGGTTGGAGGACGTGGAGATCGTCCCGGTCCGGGACCGCGAGTCGGGGCTGGTCGTAGCGGTGGCACCCGAGGGCGGCGATCTGCCGCTCCTCGCCGAGGGGCAGGAGGTGCGGGCACGGATCGATGTGCAAGCCCGTACGACGCACGCTGCACTGCACACGGCAGGACACCTGGTCGAGGCGGTTGGGCGGATGCAGGGGTGGGAGATGCTTAGCAACATCCACTTCCCCGGTCAGGCACGCATCGAGTTCCAGGCGCCGCAGCCGGACGCCCGGCTCGCCAACCCCGAGGGGCGGGAGGAGGTCACCGCCGCTTTGCGGGTCGCGGTGGCCGCCGCGATCGCCGATGACCTGCCCGTCTTCGCGCGATATGAGAGCGAGGGGCAGCGCGTGGTGCACCTGGACGCACTGCATGCCGCTCCGTGCGGGGGCACCCATGTGCGCAGCCTCGGCGATCTGGACGAGGTGGTCCTGCCGACGCTGAAGGTGAAGAAGGGCCGTATCCGCGTGTCCTACACCGCGACCCACCGGAGTCCCTGATGGCTGCGACGTCTGGGGCCGGTCGGCAGCCGGTGAGCAGTACCGCAGTCGCGGTCGGCGCGAAGATCCGTCTGCGCCGCCAGCAGCGCGGCATGAGCGCCGCGGAGATGGCCCGACGCGCCGGGCTGAGCAAGGCGACGCTGTCGCAGCTGGAGGCGGGCAAGGGCAATCCGACGATCGACACCCTGGACGCGATCGCCGTCGCACTGCGCATTCCGCTCGCGGATCTGCTGGCGCGCGACGCCGACACCGGGCCGGTCTACCGGCCGGGCACGCCCGCCGAACCGGGCGAGGTCGCACGGGAGTTGCTGCGCCGCATCAGCAGCGGCAACAGCCTGGAGATCTGGCGGCTGCGTATCCCGCCCGAGACGGAGATGGCCGGCGTGCCGCACGCCACCGGCACGATCGAGCACCTGCTCATCTCCGCCGGGCACGTGACCGCCGGTCCGGTCGATGCCCCGCAGGACCTGGGCCCCGGCGACATGCTCGCATTCGCCGGCGACGCCCCCCACTTCTACCGCACCAGCACCGAGGCGGTAGACATCACCGTCGTCTTCGCCTCCCCCATCAGCACCTGACGGCAAGGAACCCCACCCATGAGCACTTCCACCGATGCCGTACCCTCCGGCCGGGCCGTCATCAGCGACAACAGGGCGGCCGCACCCGGAACAGCGCACTATTCGCTTGTCTCCAAAGACTTGGATCTTGCAAGCTTGCCGCTCACGTGCGCACGCAGGGCGCACGCAGAGAGCTACGGGAAGACGCGATCGTGAGTCGGCGGGTGGGAACGGCAGCGGCGGATAGTGATGCCAGGTCCGCGAGCAGGGCGGATGGCCGCGCGCTCGCCGCGGCCTCTGTCACCGTGCTGCTGTGGGCATCGTCGTTCATCGCGATCCGCAGCTCCGCTGCGCATTTCGGGCCGGGCGCGCTCGCCTTCGGCAGGTTGGCGGTGGCGTCTGTCGTGTTGAGCGCCCTCTTGCTGGCTCGGCGCGGCGGGTTCCCGCCCCGTGAAGCGTGGCCCGGCATCCTCGCCTCGGGAGTCCTGTGGTTCGGCGCGTACATGGTCGCGTTGAACTGGGGTGAGCAGATCGTGGATGCCGGTACGGCGTCCCTGGTCGTCAATGTCGGGCCGATCCTGATGGCGCTCCTGGGCGGGTGGCTGTTGAAGGAGGGCTTCCCGCCCAAGCTGATGGCGGGTGTGGCGGTGTCGTTCGTCGGGGCTGTGGTGGTCGGGCTCTCCACGTCCGGTGGGGGAGGGTCGTCTCTCATGGGCGTACTGCTGTGCCTGTTCGCGGCGGTGGTGTACGCGGTGGGTGTAGTGGTGCAGAAGCCGACGTTGAAGCACGCCACACCGATGCAGGTGACGACGTTCGGTGCGCTCGCAGGAGCGGTGGTGTGCCTGCCGTTCGCCGGGCAGTTGGCGTCGCAGGTGAGCCAGGCTCCCGTGTCGGCGACGTTGCAGGTGGTGTACCTGGGCGTCTTCCCGACGGCTCTCGCGTTCACCACGTGGGCCTACGCGGTCTCTCGTACGACGGCAGGGAAGATGGGTGCCACGACCTACGCGGTACCGGTGCTCGTCGTCTTCATGTCGTGGCTGTTCCTCGGCGAGGTGCCCGGCTGGCTGACGCTCCTCGGCGGCCTCCTGTGCCTGTCTGGGGTCGCAGTGTCGCGGATGCGGGGGAAGGCGCCGGCGCCCATCCCGGAGGGCACGCAACCGAGCCGAGCGGCTGCGGAGCCCGACGTATCAGCGGAGTCTGCACGGTAGGCGGCGGTGTCGGGGTCGCGAGCGATGATCCGCGACTACATCGACTCCTGGAACGAGAACGCGAAACCCTTCACGTGGACCGCGACCGCCGGTGAGGTGCTCACGAAGGTCCGCCTCGCCCCAAACCAACATGAAGAAGCTGGTCAGGAATAACTCGAAGTGACATGAACGGAATCACGAGACACTAGCTCAACACGGTGCAGGTGCGGCCGGCCTGCAGTTTCGATCGCGAGAGCCGACCTCGCGTTCTCAGGAGCCGGAATCCAAGTAGCCGCGCGGGCCACTGGATCTGTTCAGCCAAACGGGGGTCAGTTGGACCCACCCTGGGAATGTGCGATGACCGATGCCTGTGTCAGTGGCGCAGTCAGAGGCAATGTCGCGCGACTGGCTGACGGTGCCGGGAGGCACGCTCAGCTCAACGTTCACGGCCTCAAGGCTGCCGATCCTGATAGCGGCCTCTTGTGCCAGGTCGAAGTCAGTGGGGACAAGGAGCACGTGGAGCCCGCCTGCGGGACCTGGACTCTGTGGGGCGGGGTCAGGCCCGCTTGCGCGGCTTGCTCGTGGTCTTCTTCGCGGGCGTCTTCTTCGCGGTCTTCCTGGTTGCCGTCTTCTTCTTCGCACCCGATTCCTTCGGCTGTCCGCCGCGGGCTTCCTGGGTTTTGCGGACGGACTGTTCGAGGGCGGCCATGAGGTCGACGACACCTCCGCGCGGCGCCTCCGGCTGCTCGATCTTCGGTGGCGGCCGGTGCTCAAGCTTCGCCGTGACGACTTGCTCGAGGGCGCGGGTGTAGTCGTCGTGCAGCTCCTCCTCCGGCACCTGGTCCATGGAGTCCATCAGCTCGAGGGCGCGCTGGAGTTCCTCGTCGGTGAGCTGCACCTCGCGGTCTGGGGCCATGCCGGCGTGTGGGCGGATCTCGTCCGGCCACAGCATGGTGTGCATCGTGAGGGCGTCGTCGACGACACGGATCATGGCCAGTACTTCTTTGCCGCGCAGGGCGACTTTGCCCACGGCCGCTTTCCCGGAGCGGACCAGTGCGTCGCGGAGCAGGACATATGGCTTGGCTGCCGCTGGGCCGTCGGCTTGCATGTAGTAGGCGCGGTCGAGCTGGAGAGGGTCGATGTCCTCGCCGGGGATGAACGCGAGGATTTCGAGGGTTTTCGCTGTGGGGATGGGCATCTGGTCGAGCTCGTCGTCGGTGAGTGTGACGACGGTGTCCTTGCCGACGGGATAGCCCTTGGCGATGTCCTCGTTCGGGACTTCTCCGCCATCGATTTCGCACACTTTCCGGTTTCGGACGCGGCTCGAGTCGACGGTGTGGACGCGGTGGAGGCCGAGGTCGTGGGATTCGGTGGCGCCGACGACCTGTACGGGGATCGTGACCAAACCGAACGAGATCGCCCCTCGCCAGATGGGTCGCGGCATGGTGGTTCCCTTTCGCCCGGGGTTGCCACGCTAGGTGTGGTCGGGCGGTCTAGCGACCTGGGCTGAGCCACCAAAATAGAACAAACGAACGACTTTGGAGGTTGGGTAAGCCCACCTGGCGGGAGGACCCAGGCCGACCGCCCTTGAGTCACCGTTCCCGTCACATAGGACGCGGAGCAAGATCCTTCCCACTGCTGTTCCGTCTCGCGAAACGAGCGAGGTCACAGGCACATTTGCCTGTCGTTGCACACCGAACATCGGCTCTGGTGGTGCAGCGCACCCGCGCGAGCCCTTGATCGCTCTGCCCTGCCCACCGGACGTGGGGAGTGGTGGACATGAATGGGTACGGGCGCCGAGCACAGCGGCACTGGCAAGAGTTCCGGCCGCAGCAGGCGGCGGGACTGGATGACCCCGAGGCGTTCTTCGCACAGCTGGGCACAGACGCCGCGCGTGAGGTCAGCACCCTGTGGAGTGCCGAGCGCCTGGCGGAGCCGCTCGTCGAAGGCGAGTCCTTCCTGGAGCGCGCAGGGCGATTCCAGCGCATGCGACAGGAAGCTGAGTCCGCGGTCCTGGGTGAGCTGGTCCTGCTGCCGGCCGAGGCCGATCCGGACCTACTGGACGACCCGCACCTCGACAGCGCTGAGCTGGCCGAGGAGCAGTGGCGCGAGCACCATCTTCATGGGCTTCTGGCTGGCCGGTGCGCGCCCGGGGACTTCACCGCGGGGGAGCGGGAGCGACTGAGGGCCGATGCCCCGGCACGTCTGCTGGAGCTCACGGGGCTGTCGGATGCCGCTCTGCGGCGTCAGGGGCTGCTGTAGATGGCGGCCGATGAGGAGGGCTTCCGTCCCCAGGACCAGAACGACCTCGCCCCTGCTGCGCCGATGGCCCGCTTGGAGGCCAACCTGGAGGCCTTGCGCGTACTGCGCCGCATCCAGGCAGAGGAGCGAGCCGCGACGGACCAAGAGCGTCGCGTCCTGGCGCGCTGGTCGTCCTGGGGCGCGCTACCGAACGTCTTCGACCCGTCGAAGGAGAAGAGCAAGAGACAGCGCCGGCAGTTCGAGGAAGCGCAGGAGGAGCTGCGGGAGCTGCTGAGCGAGAGTGAGTACGCGGCAGCGCGGCGCACCACGCTCAACGCCCACTACACCGACGCCGGGTTCGTTCGGGTGATCTGGCGGGCGCTGCAGGCGCTCGGCTTCCAGGGTGGCCGGGTCCTGGAGCCGGGCAGCGGGGCAGGCGTGTTCATCGGCATGGCGCCCGAGGGTGCCGAGATGACCGGTGTGGAACTCGACGGGGTGACTGCGGCGATCTGCCAGGCCCTGTACCCGGAGGCGCGGGTCCGCAATGAGGGATTCGAGGACACCAGGATCCAGATCGGCGGCTATGACGCGGCGGTCGGCAACGTGCCGTTCCACCGCACCCCGCTGGTCGATCCGCGGCACAATCCCGGCAACTATCCGATGCACGACCACTTCATCATCAAGGCCCTGGAAGGCGTGCGGGTCGGGGGAGTGGCTGCTTTCATCACCTCCACCGGCACCATGGACAAGCCCCGTAAGGCCGCCCGCGCGGAGATGGCGGAGCTGGCCGACCTGGTCTGCGCGATCCGGCTGCCCAATGGCGCCCACGCAGCGGCGGCCGGCACCGATGTCGCCACCGATCTGCTCGTCTTCCGGCGCAAGGCCCCGTCCCACAAACGGCAGGGGGCAGCGTTCGCCAAGACACTGGAGATGCACCCGGTTCCGGGCGACGAGAAGGTCATCGACCTCAACGAGTACTTCCTCAAGCACCCCCGCAACGTCCTGGGTCAACTGACAGCGGGCCGCGCCCGCGGCGACAAGCACCGCGCGGAGGTGGCCTCACGCGGAGGCGACACGGCGCAGGCCCTGGAGCGCGTCCTGGAGCGGGAGATCGCGGCCGCGGCCGAGGCGGGCTTGGTCATGACCCCCAACCCGGCACGACGCGCGGAGGAAACGGGCGGGCCGGACGCCCAGGAGCTGTTCGGGGCGGATGCGGCCCGGTTCGACGGCCGGATCGTCGAATTGCCGGACGGATCGTTCTGGTCGGCGCACCTGGAGGACAGCGAACCGCACGCGTGCGCCAAGACCCAGCGTGGCGAGCTCAGGGCGCTGTTGGCGATCCGGGACGCCGTAGTGACGCTGCTGGATGCGGAGACGGCACCGGTCTCCGATGAGACGTGGCTGGACTTTCTGCGGGCCGGACTCAACCAGGCATACGACACTTACGTGGCCGAGTACGGGCCGGTCAATCGCTTCACTCGCAAGGAGATGACGCGCAGGCTCACCTGGGATGACCTGCCGGAAGAGTTGGCCGATGAGATAGCCGACGCCGCGCTGGCCGTGTCGGGGCGCCGGCTGGGGCCGAAGCAGCGGCAGGCGTTGGACAACATCGGTGACGGCGTGCTGCAGGATTCTGACCTGGAGATACTGCTGGGCTGGGATCCCGACAAGGCTCCGGGTGGTCTTGGAAAGACGCTGACCCTGTTGCGGGCCCTGCGGGAGACCGCGCGCGAGAGCGGTGCGCTGAAGGTGTGGGCGCGGGTCCCGCCGCCGCAGGGCGGCTTCGCCGACGACCCGCATGCCGCGCTGGTGTATGCGCTGGAAGAGTACGAGGAGGAGTCCGGCACCGCCCACAAGGCGGAGATCTTCACCCAGCGGGTGGCGGTGCCCCGCAGCATCCCCGACCGTGCGGACACTGCTGAAGAGGCCGCGGCGATCAGCCTGGACCTGCACGGCAGCATCGACCTCGACATCGTCGCCCGCCTGCTCGGTCTTGCGGATGCGCGGGCTGCGCGAGAGGCCCTGGGCACGATCGTGTACGAGGAGCCCCACACGGGCCGACTGGTGCCGGCCGCTGAATACCTCTCGGGCAACGTCCGTCTCAAACTCGCCCAGGCCCGGGACGCTGCCGACGTCGATGACAGGTTCGCCGTCAACGTTGCGGAGTTGACGCGTGCCCAACCGCCGGATGTGCCGCCGGAGGAGATCCGGGTCAAGCTCGGTGCCCCGTGGGTGGCGGCTGCCTACGTCCAGCAGTTCCTGCGTACCACGCTGCGTGATGACTCGATCAAGGTGGAGCGGGCTGCCGGGGCTACCTGGACGGTGACCTGCGGTCGCGAGATGACGGTGATGTCCACCAAGGTGTGGGGCACCGAGCAGATGAACGCGGTACAGATCGTGACCGCGCTGCTCAACCAGCGCCCGATCCGCATCACGCCGACGTTCCCGGAAAAGGCCACACGGGCGGTAAAGGCCCAGTTGCGGGCTGAGGCGATGACCGCGACCACGGTCGCCAACAAGCAGGCCGGCCGACTGAACGAGGAGTTCCGCAGGTGGCTGTGGAGCGATCCCGATCGGGCCGAGGAGCTCGCGGCGCTCTACAACACGCGCTTCAACTCCGTCGTCCTGCGTAACTATGACGACCACCCGCCGATGGCGCTGCAGGGCCTGTCGACGGCCTACACGCCCCGATCTCATCAGACGGCTGCGGTGGCGCGGATCGTCAACGAGCCGGCCGCGCTGCTGGCGCACGAGGTCGGGGCCGGCAAGACCCTCGAGATGGCCATGGGCGCCATGGAGTTGCGGCGCCTGGGCATGGTCCGTAAGCCCGCGATCGTGGTGCCCAACCACATGGCCGAGCAGTGGACGCGCGAGTTCCTCCAGGCCTACCCGTCCGCGAAGCTCCTCACCGCCTCCACCAAGGACCTGGGCAGTCGGCGCAAACGCAAGCGGTTCGCCGCGAAGGCCGCCACCGGCAACTGGGACGCGATCATCATGACCTACGGCGTCATGAAGGCCATCCCCCTCTCGGCCGCGGAGCACCAGCACTACATTGCCGAGCACCTCGAGGAGTTCGACCACGACCTGGAGCGCCGCCGGGAGCGCTTGAAGGCCGAGGGCAAAGACCCCAAGGACGACCCGACCTTCAAGGAGGTCGAAGGCAAACGCCTGGTGCGCGAGCAGGCCCTGAAGAAGCGCATGCGCAGCATGGGCGATACAGGGATCTCCTGGGAACAGCTTGGCATCGACTATCTCTTCGTCGACGAGATCCAGAACTTCAAGAATCTGTACAACCCTTCCAACAACGCCGGTCTGTCGATCGCCGGGTCGGTCCGCGCGACCGACCTGCACATGAAGCTGCAGTACATGCGCCGCATGCATGGCGAGCGGGTCATCACTGGGGCGTCGGCCACCCCGGTGGTCAACTCCATCGCCGAGGCCAACATCTACAACAGACTGCTGCGTCCCGACATCCTGAAGGGGATGGGCCTGGCCAGTTTCGACGACTGGTGCGCCAACCATGCCGAGATCGACACCAGCATCGAGATCGCGCCCGAAGGCGGGCTGCAGACCAAATCCCGCTTCGCCCGCTTCACCAACATGCCGGAGCTGCTGACCGCCTGGTGGATTCCCACCGACGTCAAGCTCGCCGAACACCTTAATCTCGAGACCCCCCAGCTTGCCGGGGGTGGGCCGCAGATGGTCCACTGCCCGCCCACCAGCGTCCACCCCGAGATCGCCGAGATCGCCAAGAGCCGGGCTGCGGACATCCGCTCCCGCGCGGTCGAGCCCGACGAAGACAACATGCTCAAACTGTCCAGCTGGATGCGGCAGGGCGCGCTGGACCCCCGCCTGATCGGCTACGAACTCGAACCCGGTGAGATCACCAAGATCTCGATCGCTGCAGACAAGATCGCCGAGCTGTATCACGCCCACGCCGGCGACATCTACCAGGGCAAGGACGACACGGAGCCCGACCCGCTGCCGGGGAGCCTCCAGCTTGTCTTCGCCGACCTCGGCACCCCCTCGAAGGATGCCATCAAGCAGGGCAAGTGGACCGTCTACGACGGGCTGCTGATGGAACTGGCCGACCGCGGTGTGCCCGTCGACGGCATCCGCTTCATGCAGGAAGCCAAGTCCGACCGGGACAAGGCCGCACTCTTCCGAGACTGCCGCAACGGCAAGGTATCCGTCCTGATCGGCTCCACCGAGACGATGGGCACCGGCACCAATGTCCAGCGACGCGCCATCGCCGTGCACCACCTGGACTGCCCGTGGCGCCCCGTCGACCTGCACCAGCGCAACGGGCGCATCCACCGGCAGGGCAACATCAACTACCTGCTGAACCGGCCGGTCCACATCTTCAACTACGTCACCGAGAACAGCTTCGACGCCTACGTGTGGCAACTGGTGCTGTACAAGGCGAAGTTCATCCAGCAGCTGATGAGCGGGAAGATCACCGACCGCGTCATCGAGGACATCGCGATGGACGACTTCGAGCACATGCTCGAAGCGATCAGCATGGGCGCCGGCGACCCCCGTCTCCTGCAAGTCGGCACGCTGCAGAACGAAATCCTCGTCATGGAAGCCGAGAAGTTCGCGCACAACAGCGCCCAGGAAGGCCTGCGCCTCACCATCGAGGACGAGACGCGGCAGGCCGAGCAGATGCAGCACGACATCGACCTGCTGACCTCGATAGTCGGCGACGGCACCAGCCCCGGCCTGCGGCGCTCCACCCGCGGTACCGCCTTTGAGATGACTGTCTCCGGGCGCACTTACACCAAGCGCAAGGACGCGGCAACCGCGCTCGGCTACCGGCTCGAGGATGCCCGTGACGAACTGAGGCAGATGGCAGCCGCCGCCTACGAGGGGGGGAAGACCTCGCCTGAGCCGACGATTGAGGTCGCGGTCCTTGGCGGTGTGCCCATTGTCGCATCGTGGCACTGGCCGGAGCTGCATCTGACCTTCGGCGCCGGTGAAGCGACCAAGGTAGACCTCGAGAAGGGAGCAGGGGCAAGCAGCGGCACCATCCAGTCGCTGGAGTACCGGCTCGCCAACCTGGAGCAGGACCTTGCCCCCGCGCACGAGGAGCGCACCCGGGCGCTGGCGGAGGTTGACAATGCCCGCGGTCATCTGGGCGTCGCCTTCTACGAGGATGACAAACTCGCCGAGGCCACGGCGCAGATGGTGCAGCTGATGGCCGAGCTGGAAGCCGAGGCCCCGGCCAAGAGCGGAGGGCCGGAGGGGGCGATCCCCGGCTACGCGGCGAACGCCGACGCAGAAGACGAACCGGTGCTGGCCCGCTCCGGAGCTGGCTCTGGAGGCGGCTCGGGCCGCTCCCGTGACCGTCGCGGCGGAGGAGGTTCGGGAGGAGAGCCGGGCGACGAAGACAGCGGCACTGCTTATCGCCTTTACACCGACCGGCTCGGCACCCTGATCGCCGACCGGCTGCTGCACGAAGCCGTCCGCGCAGTCCTGACCAGTCACCCAGAGGCTGCCGCCTCCCCGGCCGGCCGCTCCCTGACCGAGGCCGTGAACCGTCTGCACGCGCAGACTCGCGAGCTGCGCGCCCAGCGCCGGGACGGCCAGCCCCTGCCCGCCTCTGCCGCCATCGTGTCACCCCGCCGGTGGGCCGAGGCAATCGACCAGGCGGCCACGGATCTGGGCCCCGAGCCTGCCGCCCGCGACCTGAAGCGGCTCGCCCGCCTGGCAGGACAGCACGAGGAACGCTGGACGGCCACCCTCGCCAACCCCTCGGCGCTGGCCCTGTGGGAGAAGTCGACCGAACCGGCACCGGACCCCTCCGGCGCTGAGGACGGCCGCGAATACGTCCGCCTGAACGAACTCAGCCTCTCCGCCCGCTACACCGTCGGCACCGAAACCCTCGCTGCACACACCCTGCTGCGGCGGCTGATGGACATCAGCCCCGGCCTCCTGGCCGTCACCAGTTCGGGCCGCCGCCTTCACGCCCGGCGCCGCGACGCACAGGACATCGAAGCGATCACTACAGGAGCCCGACCAGCCGCACTCGGACGACGCACCCCCGAAGCACCGGATGCCACCACCGCAGCCGAACCGTCACCCGCCCAGCCGGCAGAGGCCCCACCCTCCTCTCCGGACACGCGCTCCGAGAGCACGCCGGAGCCCGGACAGGCCGCGTCGCAGCCCGAGGCTCCGGCCGCAGACCAGACCTCGAACGCGCTACGAAAACTGCGCCGGGAGTACGGCCGCACGCTGCTTGCGGCAGCCGTGACCGACCCTGACCTCCTCACGGCGCACCAGCACGCCGCCCAGCGCGACGAGGAAGGGTGGATCGGCGCGGTGCGGCGCTGGTACGACGATGCGAAGGAACGCGGCCTGGTCGACCTCGCCTCGATTCTCGGCGACGATGACCCCGTCGAGCTCGAGAAGGACCTCCTCCAGCACCTCGCCAGCGGGATCTTCCAGCAGGCCGGGCGCATGGGGACCGATCCCGAACACCGCTTCATCCGCCTCATCCAGGACACGGGCGTCCGGCACCAGGTCACCTACCCCCGAGAAGGCGGGCTGCGGCACACCTTCGACGGACAGGCCATGACCGTCGCTGCGGCAGCCGAACGCTACCTGGGCATTGACTCCCGCCCGGTGCCCGGCCACGACGGCTACCGCATCCGCCCTGCCGGCCTCACACAGCACCCGAACTGGGAGGTCTACCACCCCCAGCACGGCGTCGTGAACGACGGTTTCGTCTGGCATCAGGCGGACACGGCGCCCCCCGGATGGCGGCCCGACAGTGACCCCGAAGGCCCGCTGCACGACCGGCCGGAGCAGGCCGCCGCGCGCGCCCTGAGCATCCTGCCCGTGCCCGCAGCCGAAGCCGGGCAACTGGCTTTGGAGACCCCGACGCCCGCCCCCGCCGAAGCCAAGGGATCCGACGACGCCGACGAGCAGGCTCACCGCCGTCAGCAGGAGGAAGCAGACGCCCCAGTCGCTCGCGACACGGGCCAGGCGCCAGACCAACGCGCGGCCGGGCCGGATCAGAGCCGCGCCGAGGCACCGGACGTCACGCCGCGGGCCCCCCGCGACGCCCGGCCCGGCACAGGCGCAAAGGCGCGTAGCCCACAGCGGGAGCCCTTCACACCAACGGCGGTCGACATCGGCACCCAGGCGTGGACAGATGCCGCTGCCGTACCTTTCCCCAGCACCCCCGAGTGGCAGCGCGCCATGGCCGCCGTCGATGCTGCAGAGATTCAGCTCAGCCACGCGGCCGCCCAGACCTGGAGCCGGGACGACAAACCGGGCGCCTTCGCCCGGCTGCGCCATGCCCTCTTCGCCGCCGTCGCGGCTCAGGACGACCGCGACTTCGCCGACGCCGAACGGTTCCTCACCGAGACGCTTGACCGCGCCAGCCGCCTGCTCGGCTCACTCGACGACCGCGAGCGCCCCACCCTGGGTGCCACCCTTGCCTCCTTCACCACCCTCACGCGCGAATTCCTCGCCCGGCACCGGGCGACCCTCACCCAGCGCGGTCACGAGGACCAGCAGAGCCGGGACGCTGAGGCTGTCGACCGCGCCCAGTTCGAGGAATTCATACGCAGCCTGCAGGAGCGCACCGGACCCTCGTCCGAGGACGAGGCCCCCGGTAGCCCCAGAGAGGGGGCCGCGATACCCGCCGCGGCGCAGGCGTGGACCCTGCCCGATGTGGCCAAGGCGTACCCGGACACCGGCGCCGTCACGCAGGCAGCCCAGCATCTGCAGCGGCTGTTCGCCGAGTGGTGCGAGAACCACCACGACCGGGCCGAGGACTTCGAGGACATCGTCACGCTGCGCACGGCATGGGCCCAGGCCGCCGCCGAGACACCGCAGGACGGCCTCTCGCAGCTGCCCCACTACCTCGCCCACACGCACGCACTGTCTTGGATCCAGCGCCTGCACGACGACCTCAACGCCGTCGGCCGCCGCAATCGCAACGGGCCCTGGGCGGAACAACTGCGCCACCTCATCCGCGCCACCGACAATCACCTCGACCGCGTGGCAGCCACCCTGGTCACCAGCGAGCGAGCCCCCGACCAGCCGGCCGCTGCGCTCGCGCCCTTCGCCAGCCAGGAAGAAGCCGCCGCCAGCCTCGCTGACCTCGAGGAAGCCCTGTCCGCAGTGCGGGATGCGGCCGGAGACCTCACACAGATCGAGGCCCCCCAGCACCGGTGGGCCCTGAACCTGTACGCGCTGCTGGAGCAGCCAGGCCGATTCGGCTCCGCGAGCGCACATCTGGCGGCCGTCGACAGTGCCCTGAACCAGATATGGGAATGGCACCGGATGCCCGGCGCCACACCGGTCGCCGGTCCGCTCACCCCCCTCAACGCCGCAGCATCCGACCACTTCGCGCGGGCGGCCGCCACCGCCCGCACTAACCCCGAGGTGCTGGCGGCAGCCGTTACGGCGACAGCGCCGGCTGTGACGCTCACCGACCGTCTGCTCGGCCCCGGGCTGTCACCGCACACTCTCGAAGAGTTCTGGACCGACCAGCAGAGTCTCCTCCAACGCGGGCAATCCCTCCAGCAGCGCGGCGCGTTCCGCCCGGACAAGCTGGCCAGCGAACGGCGCGTGGCAATGCTCCTGAAGGAACTCAACAGCCACACCGCCGACACGGGGCTGCCCGACCCGGTGCTGCCCGCGCTCTGCACCACCCTCAGCGACCTCGTACGCCAAGTCGTCACCGAGCGCCGCGAGGAGAAGTTCCGCTACGGCATGGGCGACGAGCTCAGCAGCTGGGCCACCCGTGTGCGCAGCCACGCCCGATCCGCACAGAGCCTGCTGCACGAGAACGACCCGGACTTCCAGACCGAGTTGGCCGCCCTCACCCAAGCAGCCCTCGCCGACGACACGCTGCTCGACAGGCTGCACCACACCTCGCCCACAGCCGAACTGCCGTACGCGCCCGCGTTCTGGGAGTGGCTGAACCAGCGCTCGGCGTCGATGACACCGACGGTGCGCCGGGCACTGGACAGCAGCATCACGCCCTCCGGCCTCCGAGGCGCTTTCGGACAGATGTGGCAGCAGCTCAAGGACGCCGCCCCTGATGCTGTACCGGCGCAGCCGCTGAGCGAACCCGACCCCGGCCTGCCCCTGCCCTCTCTGTGGCAGCACGTTGGGGAGTTCGTCCGGGACCTGGTCGATGCCGCCAGCGCCGATCGGCGCCTGGCGCAGCTCATCGTCGCCAACCCGCCGGACAACAGCCTCGTCGTCCAGGAAGTCGTCGACTGGGTCGCTGACTACTTGATCGACCACGAAGCACGGTGGCCCAATGAAGACACTGTCGTGTGGGGCTACTTCGGCGAGAACCCTGACTTCAGCGACTCCCTCAACGCCCACGTCCACGCTTCCGTCGCCCGCCGCGCTCACTACGCCAAGACCCTGCAGCCGGACACGTACTACCTGCTCACTGGCGTCGGGGAACCGGTACTGCTCACCGGTGACAGGGTCGACGAACACCTCACCTCCGCGCTGGGACGGCCGCGGATGCGCCTGGGCGACGAGGCGGACACCCTGGGCGTGTACGACGGTAGGAGCCGCCAGGGAGCCCTGCTGCGACTGCCGCATCAGGGCGAACTGGCCGCGTTGGCCCAGGCGGTGCAGCCCGGACAGTCGCCCCTTGAGATCGCACGCCAAACCCCAGCCGCGTTCGCCGGGCTGATCAAGGCATGCGACGCGAACGAGGACCTCCGCGCCGCTCTGCACCAGCCGCGGCCGGTTCAGGAGAGCGCCGCTGCGGAAGCGGACGCCCGGCCCGCCGGCGCGGACTGGGACCTGGGGTCGAGCAAGCCACGCCCCTACGCCGCTGCCACATCCGACGACGGTGACAGCGCATGGGACGCCGCGCAGCGCCTCCACCGCGCCCACGAGGCATGGCTGGCCAGCTACGTGCCCCGCCTCGGCGACACAGAGGGCACCGAACTGGCCGCCCTGCTACGGCGGTTCAGCTCCTCCTGGGGCGTCGCGCGCGTCTCCGCCCAGCGGCACAGCGCATACACCCAGCAGCTTCTCACCGTTACACGCGCCATCGCTCGCGCCACCGACCTCCTGCGGCACCCCGAATTCCAGCAGCGTCCCACTGGCGGGGGAGACCCTGCGCTGCGAGCGCTCATCCGCCGCGCCGGGGATCACCTCGACCGGCTCGCTGCGACCCCCTGGCCAGGGCCCAGCCGCGAACGCCTGTCCAGCCTTTCCCAGGATGCGGCTGCCTATCAGGACGCGGAGGAGATGCGCGCCGCAACCGCGGCCGTCGACGTGCTGTGGCGGGCCGTGCAGGATGCCCTGCCGCCCACCGGCGCCCCACGCCCGCGGAACGCAGAGGACCTGACCGCCGTCATGGAGGCCCGGATCGACGGGCCGGAGCTGGTGGAACGGTTCGACGTCGCTCACTACGCCGCCGAACAGCTCGCCCAAGGCGCACCTGAGCCCCTGGGCAGCGCGGCCACCGCCCTGGCGACAGCCCTGCAAGAGCACGTGGCCCGAGCGGCGGCCACCGCCTACCGGTTCCCGGCTGAACGGCTCGAGAACATCGAGGACGACCGGTGGCGCGTCCGGCTCGATGACGTCCGGCCCGGGCCCGCCACGCCCTACGAGAACGCCGACGCCTTCACCGCCGCCCACGCCCAGCTACAACACCGCGTCCGTCAGGTGCTCAGTGCCCTGCACGCCGACCTGGACATCACCAGCGAGCGCTTGTTCACCTACGTCGGACAGATCCTCCTCGACACACCGGCCCTCACGCCGCAGGGGCTGCCGGACGAGAAGTGGCCTGCCGTCAGCGCGGAGCTGCGGCGCCTGGCCCACCGGGTCACGGCCGAACGCCGCGACGAGGGCAACCACCGCGGCACCACCGACCTAGAGAGCCTGGCCCGCGACGCTGCGCTCCACGCCCGGCGCACCCACGCCCTGATCAATGAAGCGTCGCCGCAACTGCAGGAACACATCGCCGCCCTGCGCGAGGAAGCTCTCGCCGACGGCCTGCCCACAGCTCTCGCCATCCCGGCCTCACCGCTGACCGAACACGCCCCACTGCCCTACGCCCCAGCGTTCATGAAGTGGCTGGCCGACCGCATCCCCACGATGCCCGCAACGCTGGCGCACGCCCTGTACAGCGACATCACACCGCAGGGACTCACAGGCGCCTTCGGTGACCTGTGGCGCGACCTCACCGACGCTGCCCACGGCCCGATGGCACCGTCGGAGATCCCCTGGCCTCTGAAGCCCATGCTCCCCGTGCCACCGGGCTGGGAGGACCACGCCACCCCGATTGAACAACTGATCGACCTTGCCGGGTCCGACCCCGTCCAGAGCGTTCTGACCCGCGGGCAGGCGCTCGACGAGGACACCCTGGCAGCTCTCACCAAGGACATCTCCCGCGCGGCGCTGGAATTCTTCAAAGACGAGGGCGAGTTCCTGCGCAGGTACTTCGACTCCACACTCGACGACGGTGCCGTGCTGACCACCTACATGCTGGCTGAGGTGGTCCAGCGTGAACGCCTTGAGCTGCTACCCCGCGCTAGCGAGCAGCCATACCTGCTGGAGCTGGACGGGCAGGCACACGTCATCACCGGCCAGAATCTCGCCGAGGCACTCAACGGCTTGGACCAGCCCCAGCTTTGGGGCGGCGGCCGGCTCACACAGGTCCTCGCCGACCACCACGGTGCACGAGGCACCCTCGTCACACTGAACTCCACCCAGCTGGACGCCTTCGTGCGCGCCGCCGAGAGCGGCACCGCAGAACAGGCCCAGGCCCTGCTGCGCGCGAATCGCTCGCAGTGGTCCGATCTGGCCTGGGTCGCACACCAGCACGAGTACTACCGCTCGGCGCTCGTCGCGCACGCCACCGCGTCCACCGGCACCGAGCACACCGCCGACGCGCCCGAGACGCCTGCGTCCCTGAACGCTGCCGCGATCGCTGCCTGGCAGGTGCCCGATACCAATGCCCTGTACGACGATGAAGACACGGAGGCGTATCCGGACCAGGAATCCGCCCGCGCTGGGGCGCTGCTTGTGGTGGCAGCCCTGGGGGAGTGGACGCGCACTTGGAGCGGCCGCCAGCACCGGGCGGAGAAGGATCTCCGCTTGATCGCCGATGAGGCCGCCGCGGCCCTGCTGGCCGATGCGCTTGCCGACCAACCGGGCGCCAGCGGCGCGGCCGCCCGCGCGTGCCGGCAGGTGGCGGATCTGGGGTACGAGTTCCTTGCGGTGCTCGAAGACGACTTCTTCCGCGAGCGTACGGCGGCGGCCCTGGCCGAGCGGGCCTTCGAGCACGTCTGGAGGATGCACGCCACTCACGAAATGCTCGCCACCAGCGGCACTACCTGGCTGCCCGGAACCGCCACGGCCGAGCAGGCGGCATCGCACGGCCGGGCAGGAAGCATCGCCGGGCAGATGCCCGGTTCCCAACTGATGCGCGCTGCCGGCGCAGAACGGTACGACGAGGCTCAGACCTACACCGCGGCGGAACTGTACGCCCTGGCGTCAGGCAACGGTGCCCAGGACCCGGACTGGTCGGACGATGTCCTGCAGATCACCGTGGGCGAGGAGCAGCACGTCTTCACACCTGTGGCCGACGGCGAAGCCATGCGTCTGTCCATGCGCTTGCCCGGACGGAATCGGCCCACGTTGGAGGAGCGGGCCGAGCATGTAGCCGCGGCCACCCCGCCTGCCGTGCTCACCCAAGCGGAGCTGGAGGCCGCAGCCACCGCACTCGACGAGCTCCACGAGGACGCCGTACTCCTGTTGCGCCAACGCCTTGGCAATGCCCCCGAGATCGCCGCGCTGGACCAGGCGGCGCCCGGACTCGGCAGGCCCTACCAGACCTGGTACCAGCAGGCAGCCCAGAGCCGGGCGTACGCGGACGCAGCCCGTACCGGACGGCGCGTTCTGGAACAGAAGATCGGCAAGCGGCGCCGTGACACTATCGCCGACCCCGCCCACGCCGCGCTCACCCTGCTCGAGCGCGCAGCCGAGCAGCTCGCCGGGAGCCTTTCACCGGAGATCCGCGCAAACCCCGGCTATCCGAACCCGTACGAACGAAGCCACGTCCGGCGTGACCAGCAGACCATTGCCGCCCTGGTATCGCTGCTGCGCACTGTGCCGCGTCCTAGTGATGCGGCTGCTGAGCTGGACCAGGCCGTCGAGGACGCCTGGGGGGTGACGGACGGGCATCGCCAGGTAGGCGGGATCGCCGGAGAGATCCACCGTCACCGGGCGCTCGATCAGGCCGTGGTTGCCCTGGAGCGGGACGGTCGCGGCAGCGGGGGCGAGTGGGCCAAGCTCCTGCACACCCACGTCAACCACCACATCGACCGCCTGACCCGCCACCTTGCGACCTTGTCCGACGGCGACGAGGGAGCGAAGGCAGAACGCGCACTGCTCGCCGCCGATAGCGGCCAGCAGAACTCCGCGCATCTACCGGGCGGCACCGCCTACACCGATCCGGCCGCAGCACGGGCCGCGCAGGACGAGCTGCTCGACCTCCTGCTCGCGGTTGCCACCGACAACGACTACCCGTTCCTCACCGGGTGGGCGCCCGTCGTACTCGCGCAGTTGCTGCAGGCCCAAGCGCGCGGCGTCGTCTACAGCGACTACGCGGTTCTGCATGAATTCGCGGTCCAGGCCGACCGCACGGCGCAGTGGCGGGTGGCCGAGCGTGTCCCCGGCGTCCAGGATTTCTTCCCCCTGGCCGAGGCCGCCTGGACACATGCGCTCAACTTGTCGGCCACCGCGCAGGACAGCGATCCGCGTCTCGAGCTGGCGCTGGTGAAGCTGCAGCGCCGGGCCGAAGCCGACGCGCAGCTGATGAGCTATGCCGAACCGGGCGTCGACCAGGCGCTGAGGCGGGCGGAGTTCAGCAGGTGGCTGGGCGAGCGGGACTGGCACGAGGGCATGTCGGACGAGGAGTTCACCCTCATCGAGGACGCGATCGCCCGCGCGTCCACTCCCTCCGGACCGCCTGAAGAGGCCCCTGACTACACGGGTGCGATCGGCGCGATGTGGCAGCGCATCCGTATCTCCCGCCCCCGGACCATCGCCGCCGCGCTGGCCGAGGAGTTCCCCGGCGGGACGATCCACAAGTCGATCACGCCGTTCCGTACCCGCCGCACCGAGCTGCTGCTCCTCGCCGAGCCGGCCCTCGCCCTGCCGGACGTGGTGGAACGCCTTTCCAGCCCGCACCTGGACGACCTGGGCGCCGCAACGCTCCAGCACGCCGTCCATGCTCTCGACAGCGACGCCGATCTGAACCACCGCGCCGTTGCCTACCGCAACGCCTTCGACCTGGCCCGGGCCGCCCGCTACACCGAAGAGCAATCCCAGGCCCTCAACCTCCCTCCCGGCGAGTTGGCCGCGCTGACCGCCCTGCGCACGGCTGCGGAGGAGACTGCGGCCGCCTGGGCGGCCTCCGCCCAGGACGACACGGCGCGGGCCCGGCTGTTCCCCGACGGGCGGGGCGAGGAGGTGCCGCTGTGTCCGCCCCCGGCGAGCACAGCGCCCGCCGGCGCGGTCACCGACGCCGAGCGGGCCGCAGCCGCGGTCCTCCAGACCTGGCTGCTGGGAGTCAACGGGCTGCCGCACGCCGCGTGGGGAGGCGCCGGCTACCGCCTTGACGCTCGCCTCGACGGAAGCTTGTCCATCACGCTCACGCCTCTGTGGGACGAGGCATCCAACGCCCGACAGCAGCGTCTTTATGTACTGCGCCAGATGGGCTGGAGCCTGCAGGTCACCGAGGACGGCGAGCACAGCCACCTCCACCTCCAGCACCTCATCGCCGAGCTGCCTCACGGCGCCAGCGCCGAGCAGTGGAAACTCGCTCACGAGGTCCGCGGCATTCTCAGCACCGGTGGGCCGACCAGCGTTCGGCCTGACCCTTGGCCGGAGGTGCGCCCCGCGACCGAACGGGACTTCCCCGGCGGCGCGGCGAGCGGCGCCGTGATCGTCAGGCGCGCCCCGTCGCCCGAATACGTTCTCAAGCAGGCCGGGTACGCAGTAGTGGGCGCGATGGACAGCGGGCTCGCCGTGTGCAGACCCGATGGTGCCGTTCCGGTCGGTAAGCACTCGCCGGCCTGGAACGCGCGTCCCACCGCAGTACGCCTGCGGACCGTTACCGCGGCCGCCACCCAGGTGCACGCCCAGCTCACCGCGCTGCTTGAACCGGTGCACCAGCGCCACCCTGAGCTGATCCAGATCGACAGGCTGCAGGGCATATGGGACGAGCTCGCCACGATCGACACCGAGCACCCGCTGCCGACCTCACCGCCCGGCATCGTCCTGGACATCTCCGACCGGCGCACTGCCGTACAGGGTTCACACATTTACCGCCTGCTCACCCAACTCAAGAGCGAGGAAACGACGGCCGGGACCCGGTTCGAGGCCCTGTACGGCCCGGGCGCCGCCCGCTACGTCAGCGGCCTCGCATCCTCGCTGCAGAGCCTGCTCAACGAGTACGCCAGCGGCCGCACCGACTCCAGCGAGCGGCACCTGAACCCCGGACGCCACCTGGCCCCGGGCAACCGCCCGGACGCATCGCAGGAGATCTGGGCGCGCTATCGGGAGATCGTGGCTCAGGGCGCCCAGCACGAGACCTCCGCACCCGCCAACACCAGCGCCGACCACGAGACACCGCCTCCAGCGGCCAGCGGGGGAGCAAGTCACGATGCCACGCCGCCCCCTGCCCCGGAAGGAAACGAGGAACCCGACCACGTCGCTCCCTCACCAACCGTCCGCGCAGGCCGCGCAGCCGCCTTCGCCGCCGACCCCTGGCGACTGTATGCAACCTCGCGCCACGGTGAGCTCAGCATCCTCGACGGCACCGAACTCACCGCGCAGCTCGAGCCGCTGCTCGCAGGCGGGGGATACGCCTATGTGGACGCCGATGACGCAGTCGTCGTGGAATTGCCGCCCAATGACCGAATGGTCGCCATACCGGTGACGGCCGAGGAGGCCGTCGCGTACCTGGCGCGCATGCCCCGCCATGCTGTGGGTCCCCTGCCCCTCGAACGCCCCCGCTTCGCCCTGGCCGACGACGTCGAGGACCATCTGCGGGCGGGAGGAGCCGAACTGGCAGACCCCGGCAGGGCGTTCGTCAGCGACGCCCGACGGGCCGTACTCCACGAGATCGCCGACTCCGCCACCCTCACCCTGTCGAGCGCGGGGCGCCTCGCCCTCTACCGCGATGCGGCCCTTCAGTGGCACATCGCACTGCCCGGGCCCATGACCGACCTGCCCGGCCTGGAGCGGACGTTCGCCGACAAGCGGGCCGCGCACAACTTCGCCGGAATCGTCGAAGACGCGCTGGTCAACCGACACGACGAGCGCTTCCCCTTCGACTCGCCCTTGGCCGCCCATCTGATGCGGCTGTGGCCCACCGTTCAAGGCGACAGCGCTCTGCAGGCCGTCGCCCGGCTGGCCGCCCGGCACCTTGACCACCATGACCCCGAGTCGGAGGCCAGCGCACGCTACGAGCGCCAGCAGGCAGAGATTGCCGCCGGCTACACCGCCACCCTCACCCGCCGGAGCCTGAGCCAGGGCGACCAGATCAGCTTCTCCCACCAGGTCACCGCAGCCGATCTTGCCGCACGCCGCTTCCCCCACGCGCAGCCCGACGAAGGCGAGTGGATCACCATCCGCGGCACCGTGGCGCATGAACCGTGGATCCAGAACGAGTCGGCGAATATGGACGGGAGTGGCGATCAGGCGGCCGCGACGGATCCGTGCGACCACCGCTACCGGTGGCTCTACGTTCAGGCCGAGCAGCCCGGTGGGCACATCCACTCCTACCTGACCTGCGAATGCGGCGGCCAAAGGCTGGGGAACTTCAACCAGCGCACCTCCACCCTGGCCAAGGTAGGCAGCATCAAAGCGGCGTCGACCCAGGCTGCCGAAGGCGTCGCCGAGCGCAACAGCTGCGAGATCACCAGCACATGGACCGTCGTGGACCAGAACACCAAACGCGCCGCCGTCCGCCGGACCCTGGAGTCCGATAAGCGACCCGCCGCGACCCCGCAGGCGGCAGACGCCGAGCAGACGACAACTCCCATCGGTGAACCCACCGGACACCGTGAAGAAAACGACGCACTAGAGCGCTGGATCTCGCTCAGGGACGCGACTTGGCACGGGCACGGCACGGACGCCGCGGGCGCGGTGACGTGGGACGCCGCCCCAGCGCCCCGCGAGAACATTCGCCGCATGCCGCCCGTTCCTGCGGTTCTGCGTGCGACCGCCGCGGACCTGTTGGACCTCTGGCCCGAGATCCCCCGCGACTACGACAAACGCCACCACCCCGGCCGCAAGACCTGGAAGGCACTGCCGCCATTCCAACTTGCCCGCGACCTCCTCACCGGCCTCGCGGCAGGCAACACCTACACCGGCGACCCCCACTACGACCTGCGGCTCGCCCAACACGAACTCGGACACGTCAGCAACCGGGTGGGCGACGAGCCACACTGGCGCGCCAAGATCGCACCGCTGACAGACGCGATCGAAACCGTTCTGCAGCAACACCCAGCAGACCGGCCCGCACGTGGTACCGGTCCCACCGGGTGGCCGCTCGCCTACATCTGGGAGCTCACCGAGGGCGAGATCTACACCGCCTACGGATACTCCGACAGCGCCGTCCCCGGCAACCCACCCCACCGGACACAACTCACCACCAAAGCCAGAGGCCACGGCATCGAAGGCAAAGGATTCTTCCAGCGGGGCCGCGGCAAGACCCTTCGCCGGGGCCATCACGTATACGGCGACAACTACGCCCTCTTCCTGCCGCTGGGCGACATGGTGGAGGTCTACCCCCGGCGGCTGCGCCTGCCCGCTCTGACCGCAGCAGCGTCACCCGCCCAGGCTGTGACCCCAAGCCGGGAACAGGAAGCTGCTCCCGGACCTCAGGTCCCGGAACCGGCCGGTGTGGACGACAGCGCCGTCCCCGCGTCGGTCCATACGGGTGCGGCCGGGCCTACGGCAGGCGCTGGCGCGGAGGCTGGCGAGACCGGCCAGCCCGGCCCTGTCACAGCGCCCGCGGCAGACCCAGCGCCCCCAGTGCCACAGGCATTCACCGGGCGCCGCCAGATCAGTGCCCCACCGGCAACCGGCAACCGCCGCGTAGCGGACCCCGCTGCGGAACTGGCCGAAGCCAACCGCTCTGTTGACGCTCCGGAGAAAGAACTGCCTCCACACCAGCGGGGCCGTGTCCTGTTCGTACAACAGACCAGCACGATCCCCTTCGTCTATGCCTCCAACGTGCCCGCTGACGCAGTGGAGTTGGTCGAGTCGTTCGGCTTCCGGCGCCTGGAACCCGCTCCGCAGGATGTGATCGGCGCGGCCTGGGCACTGCCCGGCCCATGGGGCGAGGAGATGTGGCGGCGGCGAACCGCCGCAGCGGCCGGCGCCCTCAACGACGCCGGATTCCCATTCCACATCACCGACCCCACCCTGCCTGAGCAAGGCTTCCTTTTTGCTAGCACAGTCGCAAAAGCAGGCGGCGCCACTGCGTTCACCGACGACGCGGACTACCAGGCCAGCCAGCAGCACGTTCTGGACCAGCTGCGCACCTGGGCGGACGGGATGCTGTTCGGGCACGACCCGGAGCACACACTCCTGCCTCTCCCGGAACACCGGCTGCCCTCCGAGCAGCAGGCCATCGCCGCCGTCCTGGGGCTGGCGTCCGAGCTCATCACTGGATGGGCGCGGCCGCAAGACCACATCGTCGACGCCTACCGCACACTGCTCACGGCGGTAGAAGCTCTGGACCGCGACAGCCTGGAGATGCACGCCGCACAGGCAGCCATCGCCCTGTTGAATGCGGTGGACCTGCATGTGTCCCGCGTTGATGCCACCTTGGCTCGGCGCGAGAGCTGGCGGGACTCCCTGACGGAAGCGGCCCAGAGCGCGGCCGTGGCTTCCGCCAGGGAACTGCAGGAACTGCTGACGGAGCCCTCGCACGAGCAGCGGCGGCAAGAGGCGGTCGACCGCGCGCAGATCAAGGAGCCGTCCGAAACCGGACGCCAACCGGTGCTGGTCGACGGCGAACTCGCGGGGTTCCTCTGGCAGGACGGCGCCCTGTGGCGGTTCACGGATGCCGAGCAGATCGCCGTCACCGACCCCTACGACACGGCGCAGGAGGCCCTCACCGACCTCGTTCACGCACGCGACGTCCGCTGCGCTGCCCACCGCGAGCAGCCCGTACCGGTTCCCGAGATGCTGGCCGAGCACTACAGCGCCGTGCAGTGGGTCGTCGAACAGGTCGCCACATGGCCCTGCCTGAACGCGGCACTGAACACATCCGGGCTGCCCGCCCTGCGGCTGAACCAGCTCATCGACCGGCGCGTTGCCCACGCCATAGGACGCCTTCCCGCGGCGTTGGAGAGTGCAGAGCTGCGCACCGCCACCCAGCATGCGCTCGGTCGCCGGGAGCTCAACCGCTACCTGCGCCCGCTCGTCCGCCAGCACACCAGCCCCGGGGCCAGCACCGACCTCGACCCCGCGATGCCGAATGTGCAGCCCAGCCCCATCGCGCAGCCCCCCGACCTGACCGTCAGGCCTGCGGCGCCTGAGCCGGCGCCACCGACCCTGGCGCCAGCCGAGTCCGCAGCCATCACCGCTTTCACACATTGGCGGGACATCAGCGCCCCGCGCCGCGCCCTGAGCCAGTCCGTACGAGTTCTGGCGCGCACCACACTCTTCCGGCAGCGGGCCGCCAACCCTGGCGTCGAGAGCACGCTGCGCGACGCCCTCAACACCTTCACCCGCGCCACCCTGCGGCAGCCCTCCGACTTCCATGAGGCGGTCGAGCACATCACCGCGGCCATCACAGCCGTGCAGGACGCGTGGAACGGAACGGGCCCCCAAGCCGACGCCGCCACCGCGCTGGCAGAGGCCGCTCAAGCGGCTGATGCCTTCACCGCCGCCTGGCGCGCCACCATCACCTCTGACGCATGGAATGCGCTTTTCCCCGACACCCCCGCCCCCCAACCCCCTGCCGAAGCGGTCCGCGACTGCCCCCCGGGATTCTGGCTGTCCTCCAGCGGCCCAGACGAGAACGACCCCAAGGAGATACGCACGCTCAGCTCGCCGGTCGCTGACCTGCACCACAACGGGTACGCATGGACCGGCACGGTCAAACCTGGCAACGCCGTCGTCCCCATCCCGCCGAGCCGCGACCTTCAGCGGGCCGCTGGCGACGCCGTCCGCATCTGGATGGTCGAGACCGGCTCAGCCTTCGAAGAGGACGGCGCGTACGCCACCCAGGCCGAACTCGGACAGGGAATCGACCGGTTCTCCCGCTACAGCACCGCCCTGCACGAAGCCGCTGTGCGCGTATGGCCCCTCACATACCTCAAACAGCCAGAACTCGCCGCCGTTTTCGACGCGCTCAACTCGGGACTTGCCCAGACCGGGAAACGTGGCCGTGCTGAACTGTGGGCCTTGGCCGACACCCTGGAACAGCTGGAATCTCCCCTCACCGCCCTCCGCGACAGGTTGAACACCCAGCCAGAGGGACGCGAATGGCTCTACGGCTGGCTGACCCTCATCATCGCCGACATCAAGGACGTAGCGCCGCGGCTGCGCGCCACCGCGGACCTCCTACACGATGCGGCACGCCTCAGCCTCAACAAGCAGAAGCTGGATGCCGCCCTCGCCCGCACCCAGCGAGGTGAGAGAGCCCGCGACGGGCGCATTCCCATTACCATCGACGGCACCACGATCGGCACCATCCACCAGCGTTCGGACGGCTGGGTCCCAGAACCGCAGGACGGCAACCTCGCCGTCGAAAGCGACAGGCCAGCGCCGTTCCACACAGACAGCGGCGCGATCGGCGAACTCGTCCGCCGCTTCGACACCCCCTACCCGGAGAACACGAACGGAACGAAGACCCGACCAGCCCCGGCAGGGGAAGCAGCAGAGTCCGCGCTCACCACAAAACCTGCGCCAGAGGACTCCCGCACCAGGGATGCCACCTCCGAGCGTGACACACCGGGCGACAGCAATGAGACGGGCCACAGGCCTCTAGAACGTGTTTGGATCCAGCACGACCCCACCCAGCGCGGACAGACCCTTGTTCACGGGATCGCTGCCGACCGCAAGACCGCCCAGGACCCGCAGGCCGCCGCCGCGCTCCAAGCAGCCAACTTCGTGCCAGCGCCTGACCAGGGAGTGTGGAAGCAGACACAGAACACCGGGGCACAAAAGCGGCACGAAAAGACGGCCAGATTCGTCACGGCGATGCTGCGCCAGGGCCGCAGCATCGCCGTGCACATCTCCGCCGACGGTGCACCCGCAGACCCACAACTGCCAGAGCTCTACGAAGAACGACGGGCTGAACTGGTGCGTCTTGGGCAGCGAACCCGCGTGGCACGCTGGTCCGCCGTCGACTTCTCCCCAGGCGACCAGGTGCTCACCCAGGCCTGCCCCTGGTGGCAGACCGTCCAGAGCGTCACGCACGACGGGCTGCAACTGGACAGCAACGGCGAAACGCAGCTCCTGGCTGGCGTCCTCGCCCGTCGCCGAGACAACGCACTGGCCACCGCAGACTCCCCCGCCCCCCAGGGCAACGCCCGCCCCGGAGGAGCGCCGCCCAGCCGCATGGCCCTGGAAGACATCGCATCCGAACTGGAACGACTGGACCTACCGCTGGCCGATCCCCGCCACGCGACCCTGATCGAAGCCCGCCGAGCCGAACTCCACTCGGCACGCCAGCGCAAGACCCAGCAACGTCAGCAAGCCGAGCAACAACGCGCTGCCCGTCAGCAGGCCCTGACCGACCCCGCCGCCCGAAAATCTCTCGCCCCGGACCGCCTGACCCCGGTCAACGACGAGTACGGCACCCTGATCGGCGGTGTCCTCAAGCGCGACAAGGGCTACTTCCCGATGAGCCGCGATGGGCACCTCGCACCCGGGTACAAGCGCAAGAGTGACGCCCTGCAGCGCGTCTACGAACGCGCGGACGAGGACGACATCCCGTGCCCGACGGGCTGGAGGCGCGCCCCGTGGTCCACCCTCGGCCCCGGCGACACGCTGCGCCTTCCGGAGCCGATCACCACACCCGGACGCGCGGACCGGGTCGTGGACCCGACCACCTGGGGCAGCCCCCTCGCCCTGAGGAGCCTCAGGCGGCTCCCCGACGGGGCCATCCACCTGGTCGCAGAGCGCAACGGGGCCGAGATCGACACGATCCTGTCCAGGCGGGATGCCCTGATCCCACCCGCGCGGGAGGCAACGGGGATTCACGCCGTACCGGCAGACCAGCAGGTCTCCAGGGCAGCCCGAGAGGCTATTGCTGAGATATTCGCCGTTCCGCACCACGTGCCCCTGCCTGGACCCGGTGCCAAGATCTGGGGGGAGTTCCGGACGGCGGTCGAGCGAGTGCAGCGGCGGCCAGCGACGGCCGCGGAACTGTCCTCTCGCCTTCGTGAAGTAGCCGCCTGCGGTCAGCGTGTTGCCGAGGCTGCGGAGCCCCAGATGTCGACGCCGGGTATTCCAGGCGGCGAGGACCTCGCCCGCGGGGCATCCGAAGCCGCCTCGGTGTGGGCGAGGCGGCTGGAGAACCCCGAAGTCGCCGTCGCCGAGATGGACCGGACAAGGACGGAAGCCCCTGGGGATGTTGCTGCCTCGCCCGATGAGGAAGCCAGGGAACCAGACGCCACCAGGGAAGCCCCGGAGCCGCAGCAAGCCTCTGCCGACCTCCATGACACCAGCCACGTGCCCGCTTCACCCAAGCAGGCGGCCCCAGCAGATCGGACTGAGCAAGGCGCAGCGCCCACCGGAACCGAGAAGACCTCAGTCGCCCCCAGGGCAGAGGTCCGCGACCGCTATCAGCCTGGGGACGCGGTCTGGGTCGCGCCGAACTGGGATCCCACGAAGCGCCTGTGGGTCGGCGAGGTTCAGCACTACACCCGCAACGACTCCTTCCGTGTCAAGGAGCCCGCCTACGGCACAACCCAGGACGTGCACGTCGACCTGCTGTCTCCAGCGTCGCAGGACGAGGCCGACGCCGACCGGGCGCGTCAGATCGCCGAGCGCGAGGAGCGTGCCGCCGAGCGGGAGCGCCGCTCAGAAGAGGCCCGCGCGCGGCGAGCGGAACGGGACGAACAGCGCGAGCGGGAGGAACAGAAGGCCGAAGCCGACCGTGCCGCGGCCGCTGCAGAGGCGCCCGTCCGTGAAGGCGGCGCGTGGGATCCCGATTTCCCTGTTCCTGACACCCTCGGGCAGCTGTGGGCGACGGCGCGGGCACGCGGTTGGACTATGACGCGGGAGACAGAACGGCGCGAGTACTCCCAGCGCCTGTACATCCACATCGACGGGCAGACAGCCGTCGGCCGGTGGGCATTCCGTCTGGCATGGACGGTGAAGAAGGGCCGCTTCTCGGCGGACAAGCAGTCATCGTGGGCACTGTGGGCGGACGACCGCACCGGCCCCCGAGGTGGCGAGATCCGGCCGACGGTCGGAGACGCCCTGCAGATCATGCAGCAATACACGGCCAGGGCCGCAGAACCCGCACAGCCGGAATCCCCCGCACGAGATGCCACGCCCGTCGCGACACCGGAAACTCCTTCCTCCCCGGCAGACTCCGAGCCGGCAGGCGAGCCAGCTACCACGCCGGCCGTGGGTACCTCTGTCCCCTCGGCAGAAGCACACTCCCAGGCCCTGTCCCGGCAGGACATCAGACCCGAAGACCCCCCAGGACGCCCAGCATCCTCAGCGGAGCTGGCTGGCATCGCGGACGGGAAGATGGCGATCGTCACCGATCCGGCCCCAGACGCCGACCGGGCCGCCGCTCCCGCCACGGCTGAGCAGACCGCGTCGTCGGACTATGACCACCTGCCCAAGGGTGTACCGGCGGCTCCGGACGAGGCGGGGCCCGCCAACGGGCCGCAAGAGACAGTCAACGAGGAACCCTCTGCCTCAAAGGCGCCCGTCCCGGACGACGCCCTCGCTCGGCAGCTGGTGACCTACACCGAGGGCGGAAGGGCGTTGCAGCGCCTTGAGGTGGGGCGCGGTCCGATACCCAGCCTGGAGTACGCGCACGAGCTGCTGAACCAGATCCTCCAGTGGACGGCAGACGCCCTGACCAGCATGCGCCCTCACGAGGCGCTGATGGGCCCGGACCTGACCGCTCTCTTCGACGACCTTGACATGCAGCTGCTCCCCGGCGAAGTCGACGACGACGAGACTGTCAACGAGAACATCGCCAGCCTGCACGGCGGCGTCGCAGAAATCGAGGAACTGACCGGGGAGATCACCGAACTCGCCCAGGAGCGCGAGGACCTGCACCGGTGGCCAGAGATCGAGCGTGAGCTGGAGGCACTTAGGGACCGCCTCGATCAGTTCACCAGCCGTCTGCAGGCCGGAAAGCCCCGCAAGAAGGCCAAGGATGACGATCCCCGGCCGCCGGGCCCCCAGCCCGCCCCGCCTGTCGGGCACACACTCCGCGCCGAAGACGCTGAGATCGGTACGGGCATCGTTGCGCGGGACGGACTGCCCGCCACGGTCACCGCTGTCACGACGCTGGCCGATGGAACCGTGCGCATAGAGACCGACGCGGGCGAGGCACCACTGGACTTGGACCCGCGCACGCGCCTCACCCCGGCATCCGCCAGGGACACCGGCCTGTATGACGCCCACGGACGACGCATCGGCGACCAAATCCGCCGCTCCGCCCTGCGGCCCGGCGACCGCATCAGCGTCGACACCGACTGGACCGCTGTGGCTTCCGCCTACGCCGACGTCGAAGAGGCGTTGCGGCCGACGTGGATGCGGCTGCAGGCCACCGTGGCCGCCATCCACCCGCCCACCGACGGACAGCACCCCGCGTTCCACCTGACCGACATCCTGGTCTCCTCCGGGGAAGATGAGGCCGCGCCTCTGCCTGATGTCACACAGGCCCACCTCCCAGGCACCGTCGCCCGCCTGGGCAACGGCACTACTGCGATTCCGGAAGCAGCAAGCGAGTCCGCGGCCGTTGCGCTGCAACAGGCAGCGGAAGACAAGCAGGCCGCGGTCGACAGCGCAGCCTCACCGGAGGGCCACCCGACCAGGCCTGAGCAGCCGACGGCAACCGCACCGCAGGCGGCGCGCGCTGCCCTGTCCGCCGACGATGCCCTGCGGCCGGGCGGAGAGGAGCACGCACAACAGCTGGCCGCGCGAGCCACACTGGGGGACCCCGAACGCGACGGAGCCGGGCGGCGCGCGCTGGCCCCGGTACTGCTGGAGGAGACACGAATCGGCTCCATCGCCCCCGCCATCGGCGGCGGCTGGATGCCCACCAGCATCGACAACTGGTCCAGCAATGAACCCTTCGACACACAAGCCGGGGCCATCGCCTGGGTCGTCAATGCCTACGACGCCTGGGAAGCCGGCCGTGAGGAGCGCGAGGCGCGCCAGCGCAAGTCTGAGGAGCCGGAGCGGCAACCCGCCCTCGCTGAAGGCGAATTGCCCTCCGACGCCGTGCCCGTGCCAGGCCACCCGGGCTACCACCAGGCCAGCAGCCACCCGGACACCGTGGTGTACGGGCCGGACAACACGCTGATCGGCTCCGTCGAAAAAGGGGTGTACCGCCAGAGCAAGCGCAAGATCAAGTACGGCGAGCACACGCTGATCGGCCAGAACACCACTGCCGAGGCCGTCGATCACCTGGCCGAGCTCCACGCCACCCTGACCGGCCCGGTGGGAACGCGGCCCGAGGGCGAGGTATGGATCGAGCACCATCGCGACCACACCTACGTGTGGGGTGCAGAGCCCGGCGACCGCGAGCTGGCCTTTGCGATGGAGGTCGCGGGCGGGCCCACCGGCTTCAACCGCCGCGCCGACGGCGACAGGTACTCCGGCGTCTACCACCACGTCATGCCAGGCGGCTGGACACACCGCGTTCGCAGCAGCAAGATCAACACCCTGCGCGCCCTGCTGGCCGCCCGCGGCCGCAAGATCCCCATTTTTGAGAGCCAGGCGGCCAAGGAGGCCGCCGCCACCGGTGCTGCCCTGCACGCGGACAACCGGGCACTGCGGTTCACGCCCGTGCCCGAGATCGAGCCGGGCGAGGCATTCACGCATACGCGGCAGCTTCAAAAACTACTCAAGGACATCAAACGCGAGCACAACGAAGGCCTGCGCTACAGCAATGCCTGGAAGCGCATGACCTCGCGCGCGGCGGACGGGCGGCCCGACGCCCGGCGCCTGCAGGACGCCCTGAACGCCATCGCGGAGGAGAAGCTGTTCGCCGCCTCCCAGCCCATGGCGCTCGCCCGCACCGTTGAGCTGGTCCGTGCCGCGCGAGGCGTGGCGTGGCGGCTGCGCGGGGAGAACACGCCCACCTTGCACGGCCATGTCCACCAAGTCGCCGAGTACGCCCAGGAGCTCGCCGAGCGGGCCGCGGCCACCGCGGCCAAGCCGGGGACGTGGTCGGCCGTATTCAAGTCACCGGTCGCGCCCGATGACGCGCTCGGCGACTACCAGCGGGCGCGGGCCAAGGCATGGGCGCAGTGGTGGCCAGTGGCCGGCGCCGGCTTCAAGATCGTCCCAGGTAGTGACGTCGCCGAAGCCGTGAAGGAGCTGCAGACGGCCATGCAGTCGCGGGCACTTCCGGAGAAGGCCCAGAGCGCAGATGACGCGACACAGCGCCTGGCAGCGCTCCATGTGTCAGCTGCCGCCCTCGTGGGCGTCCTGAACGACAACCCCGAGGAGTCACATCCTGACGTTGAGGTCGCCGTGGCCACGATCGCAACGGCCACCCAGGCCTACACCACGGTGCCAACGGAACCGGTTCAGATCCTGCCGGGCGATCGCCAGGCGGCGCAGGTGCAGCATTCGACCGATCCCGGGCCCGCGGCCCTGGCTGCCCTGGCAGCGGACGCCGAGCCGACCGCACCCGAGGACCGCGACATCCAGGACGCCGGGGAAGGCCCGCACGGGCACAAGCGTCACTACGAGCGTTTCCCGCTGCCCGATGGCGGCTGGGAAGTGTTTTCGACCCTGCCCTCCGGCCGGGCGGGCCTGTGCCACCTCGCCCGTGAAGGCGACGGCTTCCGCGCCCACACCGGGGACATCACGACCACAGGGGACACCTGGCGGGAAGCCGTCGCCCGCTTCGAGCAAGCTCAGCGCAAGGATCGCGACCGGCGAGCCCTGGAAGCAGCTCAGCAGGCGGCCGCAGCCGAGCCGCTCGCCGCGGACCCGCCACAGGAAGCCGCCCCTGCATTCAGCACTGCGCAAGCCACCGATGAAGACGCCACGACGCCCTCGGGCAGCAACAACCCAATGCCGCAGAGGACAGGCGTACCACCGGAAGACCAGGTCCCGTCCGTACCCGGGACCGTACCGGTGGCGGATCCAGATGCCCGGCGCCGCTGGGAGGAAGTCAACCCCCGGCCATCAGACCGCCTCGCCGCGGTGCGTACCCGCTCCAACGTGATCGTTACCGGTACTGAACCGGGCGAGGACGATGCCCCGGTCCGGCAGTGGCTCAAGGACCAGGGGCTGTACTGGGTCAAGGAGGAGGGCCGGTGGGAGTTCAACAGGGGCGGATGGCGGACGCGCGGCAACCCGGCGCGTCTTGCCGCCCGGCTGGAGAAGGACGTCAAGGCCTACTTCGAGAGCCTGGACGCGCCCTGGGAGCGTGCCCGGGACCGTATCGGACAGGCCCTCACACCGGAGGCCCGCGCAGAGTATGAGGAGAGTGCGGCGGACGCCGAGCCCTACCCGCTGACCGCCCAGCAGCGGGCGATCATCGAGGCCGCGCAGGACGGCCTCAACGTGGCCGTACAGGCGCTGGCCGGCACGGGCAAGACCAGCACCATGGTCGCCCTCGCGCGCCGCATGCTGAACCGGCGCATCACCTACCTGGCCTTCAACTCGGCGAACGCGGTCGACGCAGGAAGGAAGTTCGCCGGGCTCCGGCACGTCAGTGTCTCCACCGCCCATGCCCTTGCGGCCCGCGACCTGAAGGCCACGGACCTCGCGGACAAGGTCGCGGCTGGAAAGAAAGAGGGCGGCGTCGGTACAAACTCCAACGCAGATTGGGCCGAGCTCCTGGGCGTACGGTCAGCGCCCGCCGCGGACGGGGGGGACCAACTTGAACCCGAGAGCATCGTCGTCATCATCAAGGAGACGATCAAGAACTTCCGTAACAGCGACGCCGACACCATCGACCTGGCCCATGTTCCGGGAGCCGATCATCCCCTCGTGGAGATCGCGGCACGGCCGGGCCGGCTGCGCCGCGCCGTCCTCGACCACGCCCGCGATGCCTGGCAGGACAAGATCGACCCGGCATCGCGGCAACTGAACTTCCACCACGACGACTACCAGAAGATCTGGGCACTGACCCGACCGAAGATCCACGCCGACACGGTCGTTTTCGACGAGGCGCAGGACATCAACCCGGTGCTCCGCAAGGTCGTACTGGACAACATGCGACCTCCTCACGGACCGGCTGCCCAGGTTGTCATTGTCGGCGACCCCAACCAGGCGATCTACGGCTTCCGCGGGGCGGAAAATGCCCTGGAGGACTGGCCGGCTGACATCGAGCTCCCGCTGAACAAGTCCTGGCGTTTCGGTCCGGAAGTAGCCGACATCGCCAACATCTTCCTCAAGCTCCTCGGCGCCGCCTACCTCATGGAAGGCAACGACGGCATCAGCACTGCTATCGGGCCGATCGACAGCCCCGAAGCCGTCCTGGGACGCACCAACGCCGGCGTTGTTACTGCGGCGCTGGATGCTCTGGGGAAGGACCGCAAGGTCCATATGGTCGGGGGCGGCAAAGAGCTGCAGCGCATGGCCGAAGGAGCCAAAGAACTCCAGGAAAAGGGAAAGACGCGCAAACATCCTGAGCTCGTTCCCTTCCGGTCATGGAAACACGTCCGCGAGTACGTGGACAAACACGACAGCGCGAAGCAACTGGAGGCCTTCGTCCGCCTGGTCGACGACTTCGGCGCCGACACACTGATCGACATGGTCGGCAAGCTCACAGAAGATCCGCAGCGAGCGGACCTCATCGTGTCGACCGCACACAAGTCCAAAGGGCTGGAATGGGGCCTGCTGCAGGTCGGCACCGACTTCACCGGCCCGAAGTCCAGTACAGACCCCACGCAGGAGGCGACGCTCCCCAAGGACGAGGACCTCCGGCTCGCCTACGTCGCGGCAACCCGAGGCATGCGCGGCCTCGACCTCGGATCACTGCAGTACATCGAGGACCTGCGAGCCGTCGCGGACGAGCGCTATGCCGCACGCCCTTCAGGGACATCAGCCTCAACGCAAGAAGCTCCCAACCCTGAGCCCGTCGCTGCGAGCGAGACCCCGCCCCGCCCCGCCCCGGTGCCGCCGCCCACCGGCACCCCGCTGACGCCTCCGCCGACGGACCGGCACGACAAGACCTCCACCCCGCCCGATGCCGGAAACGCGGTGGAGAACACCGGGGGTCCCACGACCGAGGGCATGGCAACGCGCATCGTCGAGCAGGCGGAGGACAGTCAGCAGCCTGCACGGTCCGAGGCGCTACGGCAGGACCTCATCCGTCTGCTTAACGACGCCCATGCGCCGACATCGCCGGTCGAGCACACCACCGTCGACAACACCCCGCTGTACGTGCGAGTTGCCCGAAGCCAGAAACATGGCAGGGTCCTGCAATTCGGATTCGACCGTCACGCTCCACGCGCGGCAGCCCAGTTCACTCATGCCGAACTCAGCGGCGCGACCGGCCCTCAGGTACTCCGGGCCATCATCGCGCACAAGCCGAAGCCCGAGCGCCCCGATACAGCCCGTCTCGCCGCCGACCGACTGCGTGAGGACTTCCTCCGTCTCATCGAGTCCCCATCCGCACCCAGCACACCATCACTCAGGGGAACCCTGACTGCGGTACCGCTGTATGTGGCCGTCACACCGCATTCCAAGCACGGCCGGGTGCTGCGTTTCGGCTTCGACCCACACGCCCCCGCAGCCGCACAGTTCACGCGTGCCGAACTCCAAGGCGCCACGAACGACCAAGTTGCCACAGCGCTGGAGAGGCACGGTTCTGCGTTCGTCCAGGGCATGCTGCGAGCGCACGAGACCCGCGGACGGCTACGAGCCGGAGCGAGCGCACGCCGAAACGGCATGCCGCAGACACCAGTAGAACGGGAAGCGCTGCACGCCCAGCACGACCCCGCTTCTCAACCCGCGCCAGCCACGGCCGCGGCCCAGTACCGCTAGGGACCTTCCACGTTCCGTCAGAAGGGACCACCAGCAAGATTCCCGGGCCCGATATCCGCTCAGGCGGGAGGCGAGGGCCAGTACAGCGATCCCGACTCTCCTGGATGCCTAGCGTCGGTCCTTCAGACCTGCCCAGGGGAAGCAGGCGGCAAGGCCGCCACCCGTGAACGCCGACGAGGTGTCGAATTGGCCACGGTTCCCGATGACCCGATCCACAATCAGAGCCCCTCACAGTGGGCGGAGGAAGAGAACGTCCCCTCCGCCTTCGCCACGCCGCAGCTCAGCGCCGCATGGGGGGCCGGGGACGACGTGCCCTCGGCCTTCGCCGAGCCACCCGCGCAACAGGCCAATCCAGGCGCCGGGCAGGAAGCGGCGGAGTTGGTACCCACCACTGTCGGTCAGCCAGCCTCACCCGGCAGATGGGCGGACGATGATGACGTCCCCTCCGCGTTCGACCCGCCGGAGTCGACGGCTGCGCCTCCCAGGGCGCCAGCTCCGTGGGCAGCGGGCCAGGAGGTGCCCTCCGCCTTCGCCGATCCACCGCCGGAACCCGAAGCCGGCAACGCATGGGCGTCGGACGATGAGGTGCCGTCGGCGTTCACCGAACCACAGCGTCCCATGCAGGGCCCGCAGCCGTCGCCACAGTGGGCGGGGGAGGAAGTTCCCTCGGCATTGCACTCGAATGAACGTGCCGCCGGTGGCTTGACCGCTGAGGACGAATCTGCCCGGGGCCCCGGCCTGCCCGAGGAACCAGGGGTTGGATCGGCTCACACGGCCGGATGGGCGGCAGCCGAGAAGGCACCATCCGCACTCGCACATGAGCTGCCCGGATGGGCAACGGGCGACGACGTGCCATCCGCCTTCGCCGGACCAGAGCCACAGGCAGGGTGGGCGACAGAAGAGGACCTGCCTTCCGCCCTCGCAGAGCCCCGCCCGGGCATCAAGGGCACCGAAGTATCAGGGGTGTGGGCGTCGGAAGGTGAAGAGCCGACAGCGGCCGACGGTCCCGAGCCCGCCGCGAGGCGAGCGACGTTCGAGGTGCGAGGTCTGGACACTCCCACCGGCCGACGCTGGGCGGTCATAGCCACCGATGATGGCGGAGTCACATGGATCAAGCAGGACGACCGCGTGATCGAATGCCTCTTTGCCGTCAAGGATGAGGCGAAGCGCACCCGGGACGCACTGATCCTCGCCCCCGAGCTGCGGGCAACAGCCCCCGGCAGTTCAGGCCAGGGCGGGCTGGCAACGCTGCAGACGCACCGGCCGGAGCCGTCGGCAGCCGGATACGGCAGCCCGGGCGAGGCCCTCGCGCCCACCCTCGGCGAGGTCATCGCCAAGGAAGTGCGCGGAACTGACCAACTAGTAAAGGTCCGGCTGGACGCCGACGACACCACTCCCAGCATCACCATCCTCACCTGCTGGAACCCGGTGGGTGGCGCCCAGGTCGGCGTCGGCCAGTCCGTGTTCGTGTCCGGCACACTCGGCGCGGCAAGGCCATTCAACGGGCGGATGGAGACGCCCGTCGAGGGCGGCACAGTTGAAGCCCAAGCCCTGGTGTTCGACCGGAGGAACCTCTCGGTTGCAGCACCGCACGGCTGGATAAGCGCCGACCGGATCGTGCTCCCGGCCATCGAGGTGGGCCAACAGGTCCGCATCCCCGACCCGCACCATCCCCGCCTTCGCAGTTCAACCGGCGCGAACGACCAGGCCACTGCCCAGCCTGTCCCGTTCAGCACGGTCACGGTCACCTCGGTGAGCGGCTCCAGCATGGGCGGCACTACCCCTGACGGGCGAACCCTCACCTTCACACCCTCCCTGGTCGCAGCAGTTCCAAGCGGCTCAACCGACCTGACCCCGCAGGCAGTTGCCCGGGAGCCCACACAGGGCCCCGCAGCACCTGACAGCCTCGACCTTCCCGAGGCCAAAGTCACCGAACTGCGCGGGCTGCGGACCAGCGACCGCGCCGAGCTTGCGGCGACACTCGATGAGCTCCAGCCCCGAGACGACGGAACACCCATCCAGATACTCCTGCGCCAGGAGCGGGAGTGGGCGACAGTCGCCTGGTGCGGCGCCTACAACTTGCGTGACGACAGGGGCCACTACCACAACCTCGAGGAGGTCCTGGCCTGGCATGACGGGACCCGCCTCGTCACGCTGCTTGACCGCAGACCTCACACGGCCGCCCCTGAGCCCGTCAACGCACCGATACCCACTCAGCCGGATGCGCCCCGACCCCCGCTCGTCCCCCGTCCGCTGGAGAGCCTGCTCCCTGAAGAACTCGAGACCCACGCCCACGAACTCGATCAGTGGATCAAGGGGCACACCAGCGCCGGCGACACAGGCGCGTCCGTGCGCGCCGTACAGCAACGCGACGCCATATACATCGAACTCAAGCACCGGCAGGATCGGACCGCCGACGCGGAGCAGCTCGGCGGGTGGGAGGCCTTCACCCGAGATCTCGCCACCCTCACACTCGAAGAACCCGGACGCGACGGTGTCCAAGGCGTCGTGCGCGACGGGATTCGCCTCGGCACGATTATCGCGACCGTCGCGGGACACACATACGTCCACGACGGCGAGCCCGCCTCATCCGATGCTCCCGCGTTCCACAGCGCCGAGGGCGCTGCCGTGGGCCTCGCACGTGCCCCGGCGGAGCAGGAAGCCCTCGAGCAAGCGGCCGTCGTCGTCCCCCAACCGGTGCCCGCCGCCCACACCTCCACGCGTCAGCCGTCGCCCATAGCGGAAGTGACACCGCGGTTCGTGGTGCCCGTGGGCGAGGCGGACGCTCGGCAGGATGGCGACCCCAACTACAAGCTCAAGGCGCACCTGCGCAGCGTCCGCCCTGACGCCCACCATCGGGATCAACGGGGGCAGCGCATCCTGAGCGAGGCCTGCCACAAGCACGGAGCACGCCACGCAGGAACCCACCTCAGCAACGGGGGACGACTGGCGATCATCACGATCGCTCCTGAAAAGTACGAAGTGCGGGCCCCCGACCAGCTCCTGCAAGTCGGAGGCCCCTGGGGCAAGAACATCCGAAGCCGCGAACAGGCCAACAAGATCGCGGACGCTCTGGAGAGCATCCGTGACGCCCAGGGCCAGCCCTTCCCGTGGGACCTGCCAGACCCCATGCAGCGCGCGCGGTGCTTCCGGGACGCAGAAGGCCGCGACTTCAAGAGCGCGATCCTGCGTGCCCTTGTCACCCACAACCTGGACCCCAAGGGTAAATATGCCAAGGCATACCAAGCCCGTATGGGGCAGCGTCTAACGGGAGACGCCCAAACCGCCGCCACCCCGGATGGGCCCGTGGAGCGACCCGCCCCGGATGCTGAGGCAGGGTCGGCGGTACCCGTGGACGGCCCACCGTCCAACGAGGTCTTCGAGGTCACGGTCTTCGGCAAAACCGGTGAGATCGCAGGGGCAGACGGCACCTTTTGGTGGCGCGGTGAGGTAGACAACCCCCACCAGGCGGACCGCCCCCGCACGACCCTCAAACCCCTCGACAAGCCAGTCCTGGTACGCATGCGGCTCGGGAAAAAGGGGAAGGGCTGGGTCCTCGTCGAGGACGCCGCAACGGGTGAATTGGTCCGGCAGATACGCACCACCAGCCATTTCCAGGCCGCCGCATCCACGCACCCGTCCCAGAACCGCACTCCATCGTCGGGAAACGCACCCTCCGGGGACCGCAATCGGCGTTTCACCAGCGTTGGTCAGGTGCACACGCACTTCGCGGCCGCCACTGTCCCCGCGCTCACCCCCGAGCGGACCAGAGAGCTGAGAGCCATCAAGGCGAAGGAACTCGTCGCGCTGTCCGACGATGGTCAGTTCGTGGTACGTGCAAAGGACGGACAGCACGAAGTGATGCCGTCCGGCAGCGGTCTGCCATTCTCCGGCCTGCTCCCCGACGTCTTCCTGGCCGGAAGCGGCATTGAAGCGCTCCCCGAGCCCCTGAAGGGCTTGCCCACGTCCGAGCAAGCACTGGAGTTCGCGGGCCGACTGGCGAGCCTGCGCGCTAGCGACGGTTCTCCGATTGACTGGAGCGACCCACAGCTGCCGGGACTGGTGCGCGGGGACCAGTACACCCAGCTCAACCACGCGGTGCTCGGAGCGCGCGCGCTGTTCGACCGCGAGCATGGCCGCAGCAGCTCCCTGGCTTCACGCCTCTGGCGGCTCTTCGAACTACAGTCAGACCGGGGTGAGCGCCTGGGAGAGGACCGATGGGCGGACGACATCCCCGTGGGCGACTGGGTGTGGCTCACGATCGACGACCAGTACAAGCTCCGGGAGATCCTGAGTCGCGAGGAGACTGGTTTCGGCACGGTCCGACTCACCTTGGACGACGGCGGTACCTGGCAGTTCCCCCGCAACCTCCCCATCGAGCACGCCGCGGCTGACACAGTGCTCGGGCCGGACGGCCGACCCATGGGCGTACGGATCGCGTCGGACTTCGTCCTCGATGAGGACATCATCGAATTCGATCTCGACCGGGACCTGAACCCGATCACACCATCCGGCCAAGGCGACCAGAACGATGCCGGCCTGACCCGCATCCGCGGCCGCGCCATGTTCACGCGGAAGCACACCCACGGTCCCGGTGAGCGCACCTGCCTCCTGGACGCCACCCTTGTAACGAGCACCGGCCCGGAGCCGGCGCCCACCACGACCGCGGGCACGGCGTTCCAGCTGCCGAGCCACGTGATTCGGCTTTCCAGCCGTGCCCCGCTCGCGCAACAGCCCCCGCCCACCCAGGCCACAGCTCCCGCGGCGAGCCCAAAGGCCGACGCACCCACCACGTCCGAGAAGGCTGCCGGCTCCAACGGTGACGAAGCGGCCGCGGACACCCGATGGGACGGTGAGGGCGATCCCCCGCCTGGGGATGCGGTGCCCATCCAGTCCTCGACGGGCGGAGCGCCGGTCGCTGGTGATGAAGAGACGCCTCGTCCGGACGAGATCACAGGCACCCAGCCCACGGGGGCCGATAGGCCGCTTGCCAAGGGCGATGAAGTGGTCACTCCTGAAGGTCTGGGAACGGTCGAAGCTGTCAGCACACGTGAGGCCCTCGTCCAGACCCACCGCCTGCACCCCTGGCCTTTCCACCAGCTCAAGCGCCCCGGGAGCGACGCCCCGATCCTCGCCCCCGGCGACAGAGACAAGGCACAAAAGAACCAGGCAGACCTCGCACAGGCCAGCACCGCCGAGGGCCTGGAACTGCGATTCACCGACGGAAAGCGGCTCAAGGACCTCAATGTCGCGGCAGGCCACGGCCTCATCGTGGACCGCGACGGCACCACCATCGGCTGGGTCCGCGCCCGAATCGGCGACGACGGTGAGCGCTACTGGTGGGCGCAGGACGCAGACGGCGGAGGGCCGGACAGCAACGCCTTCCACGAGAACCTGCCCGTCACGGCAGGAGCCCCAGCGGTCCGTGCAGCCAACAACGTAGCGGACGATAGGGCGAGGGCCATGCAGACTGTCGGGGGTAAGACGAGCCCGCGTGCGCCCGTCGCCCCGGCGTACGCGGCGAAGGAGGTCATCTTCACCCCGGCGCAGGTGCGCGAACTCAGCCAGCTCACCGTGACCGGCACCTTCCCCAGCGGTACGCCGATAAAGGGCCCTGAGTGGGTGAGCAACTACCGCAAGTACGTGCTGAACGTCGCGCAGATGCAGGCGCTCGGCGTTGCCGCCCGTGCCGCCGCGACTGAGACGCACCAGAGTACGGCCCAGGGGAGTCGCAACAGGAAGGTGCTACTGGCCGCTGCGCAGAAGCTCGACTTCGAGCAGTACGACGCCGGCCGTATCGCAGCGAGCATCCCCCCGCCTGGAGAGCCAGACCCGTACGAGAAGCCGTACGCCCCGCGGTCGGAGGACACCAGCACCCCTGACTTGGGCACCGCGACGAACGCGGTCAAAGACCGTCATGGCTCCCAGGCGTCTGCTCCGAGACCCAAGGCGGCCAGCGGCAAGGCTAAGCGGTGGGTGCGCGCCGAGATACCAGCCTCCCACACCACCAAGAAGCGGCTCGGGCTGTTCGGGCGCGCCGGTGGCCGAGACTGCGACCGGTGCGGCAACGAGGGTGATCTTGTGCTCTTGGTGTGGCACTGGAGCGGCCTGACGGAACGCAGCGGGATCACGGGCGCCCTGTGCCTCCCGTGTACCGAACTGGAGACCGGCATCCCGGGCAACCAGGCGCGCGAGCGAGCCGAGGCTATCGATGCCGATAGGGGCTATTCCCTGGTGCTGGGCCCGCGGTACGTCGACCGCCATGGCGTGTCCGTGGCGCAGACTGGGCCGAAGCAGTGGACGGCCGTGCACCTAGCGACCGGCAACCGCTACCGGATCGCCAAGGAGAGTGAGAGCGGCTCCCGGGGTTACGTCGTGCGCGACCTCGACGGCATATCCGTGGGCGCGGGGGTGGGCGTGGTGAGCGGCTACGACATCGCCGCACGGCACGCCGTCGAGCGGACGACGGAGAGCCACCCCGACATCGGCGACCGCTTCGTTGCCTTCGGATACCGACAGAAGCTCAAAGCCGTGAAGGCGGAAGACTTCGCAGAGGGCGAGCACGCCTCCGAAGTGGAACGCACAAAGGACGAGACGGGCGCCTACCCGTCCGGGCCGCTATGGACGCTAACGACCGGTGACCAGCCGTTCCGCGTCGAAATGGTCTACGTGGAAGGCCCGAAGGACGCCGACGGCCATCAGCTCACCGTCTCCGACCAGTCCGGCACCGCGGCCACATTCGTGACCTGGGGCGAGGTGCTCACCTGGGCACGCGAGCGGGCCGGTGTGGACATGACGACAGTGCCGAAACCGCAGCGTTACAGCCGCGCCCGCGTACCTGGCAGCCATGGCCAGTGGTCCGTGTACCGCGACGGCCGTGAGGGCGAGTTCTGCAAGGTTGAGGAGGATGGCGAGGGCGGATGGATCGCGCATGGGAAGGGTGTGGCGGACGCCACCGGCTTCACGTGGGAGGAAGCCTGTGAGGCGTACGAGATGGGCCTCGCCGTCGAGGACCTGCCGCACCCTGCTTCGAGCGGATACGTTCGGGTGCCACAGGTGACCAGGGCGCGGGAGGTACTGACTGCAGCCGGGTACAGCGACCGTGTGGTGACGCCGGCGGAGCCCGGATTCGAAGTGACGGGAGAGCTTCCACACCTGGGTCCGGGGTCGCTCGCGGTGCACTGGAGCGGGCGAGCTCCTGATGAGGCACTGGCTGCGATGCGGGCGGACGGCTTTACGGAGATCAGGCGCCAGGCGGGCGGTTTTACAGCGGTCTCGGCCACGGTCGCCAAGGTCGTGGAGGATGAGGGGAAGCGGGCGAAGCTCCCGGCCAAGCTCGACCGACAGGCGGAGCTCCATGGCATCCCCCGGACTCCGGCGCACTACTGGGACACGCCCAATGCCAAGGACGACGCTCCCAAGGTCCTCGACCTCTGTGCCGGCCCGGGAGTCCTCCTCGACTACCTGGCCGCGCACTATGGCAGGCGCGAGGATGCGCCAGAAACCGGGACCACGCAACCCCTTGAGAGGGATGCCAGCGCCGAAGTAGAGATCCCGGAAATTACCCTCACCCCCCGCTCCTACGTGCATAAAAACGTGCCCTACGACTGGAAGGCGGCCTGTGGCACTCGCCAGGGATACTCGATCACCCACGACTGCCAGGGCCCCGGCAACCGAGGCGTGAAGTTCAGAGCCTTCTGGTACACCCCCACACACGGCGGCCGCGCCTGGACACTGGGCATAGGCGGCAGCCTGGAGGAGGCACAGGAGTTCATCCGCACGCACTGGCGCGAGTCCCAGAAGCGGGACACCGAGCAGACCGCGGCGGAGATGAACTTCGTCTCGGGCGCGTGGGTTCTCCCCAAGGTGGGCGAGGGCGAAACGGTCGAATGCGTCGGCCCCTCCCGCTGGAACGTCACCGTCGTCGAGGGCATCACGTACGAGCTCAAGCACCCGCACGGTGAGCCGTACACGGTGAGCCTGGGCGCCGACTGGGTGAAGCACCCCGAGAGCTTCGAAGACTGCCTCGCCGCGATCCGCGAGCACGCGGCCGCGCAGACGCCTGTCCCGGCTGTCGAGGAACTCCAACTCGAGCTATCCGACCAGGTGGCCGCCGCTTCCACGATCGAAACGGCGGAGAATTCGCCTCAGGGCCCCTTCGCGCCAGAGGTTCCGTACGTCAGTTCTCCTGCCGCCGCCCAGGAGGCGCACGAAGGAAGGCCGCTTCGCTCCTCTGGAGCAGGAGACCAATCACCGTCTCCCGCCGTCCAGAACGAGAACACGCCGGCGCCAACCCCGACCACGGATGAGGCCACGCCCGCATCACCGGCCCCCGCTGAAGCTGGCGGGAATGAACTCGAGACCGAGCAGCCGACGCTCGCGTCGCCCAGCGACCGGGTGGACAACACCCCGGTAGGTGAGGACGAGCGCCCGCCCCGCAAGCACGGAGGGGCGAGTGAGCCCAACGCGCTAAGGGCTGGCCCCGCTGCCGATCCACCTGCCGGCCGTGACCTGCCAGCAGCGGATGAGTACACACCTCAGCAGGAGGAGACGATGGAAGCATCCGCGCCCGCCGCCAATCCGCCAGCAGGCCCGGGTGAGGACGCGGCACTCTACGCGTTCCCTCGTGAGGCCAGCGAGGCATGGCAGCGTGTTCTCGATTCGTTCGACGCCTTGGACCGGGCGCACAAGAGCTGGCCTCACACCAGCGGCCACAGCGTCGACCTCAGCGACCTGCGACGCCACAGAGACGTTCTGCGCCGCCAACTGCCCGCCGCCTCGCGCGGGCTGGTGGAATCAGCCCACCAGCTCGAGGAGATGACGCGGCATCTCGTTGAGGTGCGACAGGACGTGCAGCGCTCTGCAGACACCGACCTTCAGCAGCTGCTCATTCCGGCCATCGACAACCTTGCTACCGCCGTCGAGGCAACCAGCGAGCGGACCCGAACCACATCCGGACAGGTACGCGGGCTCCTCCATCCCTGGGACACCACGCTCCCTGAGGCAACCGAGCCCGTGACCGAGCCTGTCCCGGCAGGCACGCCTGCTCGGCCCGGACGGATCCTGCACCCCGATGGCACCGCAGTGCACCACATCGGAACAGACAAGGACGCCGAACCCCGGGCAGCGATCACCGTCGGCGCCGTGCCCGCTGCCGACGGAGCCGGCCGATGGCAAGCCATCCGCTACGCAGACGGAACCTACACGATCGCCCATCCCGCCCTGCTGCAGCCTGACGGCCAGGACCCCTACCCTCTGGGGAAGAGCAAGATGCAGCCGCACAGCTGGTCCCATCGGTGGCGTACCTTCGACCGCGCCGAGGCAGCCGGGCACTCCACAGCGTTGCTCGAGGCCTTCTACCTGCAACGCGGTGACATGGTCACCTTGGAAGGGCAGAAGACGGCCCGACAGGTGACCCGGATTCAGCGTGGCGCTCAGGGGCGCGACAGGAAGCGGCTGCGCGCCCAGCGCACCACGGGGATACGGATCCACCACGTCGGCCTTCAAGGAGGCAAGGAGCGGGACAACTTCTTGCCCGGGGCGTTCGATCCCGTCGCGACGCGTCTGCCGGAGACGCACCCTGCCGTGACGCCCCCACCTGGGGAAGAGCCAGCACCCGTCGTTGCGCCCTCGGTGGAGGCCACACCCGGCGGGGACGCAACACCCGCTGTCCGGACGACGCCTCCCAGAAAAGCAGCCCCGAGCGGCCAGGACTCCGGCTTGCTCGTGGATTCCACTTCGGGCGACCGGGAGCCTGGTGAGGGCGATCCGGTGGGCGACAACACGCTGTCGATGGGGACGACTCAGCAGGACGGTACGACGCAAGGCGTCGCGCCTTCCCCCACCAGCGTGGTCCCCGAGACCGGCAGCACTGCAGCTGCCGACGACCAGGGCGCGGCACCGGTCGACGAGCGGACGCCTGCCTCCAGCGCGCCTTTGGCACCGGAGCAGGCCACCCATGCCCAGACCACCGCAGCGACCGCCCCCGCCCAGGGGGATTCTGGTGCCGTGCCCCTCGCCGCCGGCCTGGATGAGGAGGCGCATACCCCTTACGCCGACCGCGCCGCTTTCCAGTCCGCACACCACGCTCTGGTCCGCGAGGCCCTCTTCCACGAGCACTGGAAGGGTTCCGCCTCGCACAACGATGAACACCTCACGGCCCTGAGCGAGGCGATGACAATCGTGCCAGTGGACGGGTACGCGCTCATTCCCGACGCTGTGAAGCTCCTGCCACGACTGGCTGAGGCAGCGCAGCGGGTCCACCAGAAGTGGCAGAGCACCGGCGCCCCAGCCCTCTCCACAGCGAGCCTCGGCGCGTTCGCTTCAGCAGCTCAACGGCACAGCTCCCGGTCCCGAAGCACCGTCGCTGCTCAGCTCGCCCAGGAGGCGGCTCAGGAAACGGAACTCGCAGGGTTGCACGAGCACTACCTCACGGCGAACCGCCAGAACTGCAATCTCCTGGAAGTCCCGGTGCCCACCCCCACGGGCACGATGGAACTCGGCGCCTTCCTCACCGAGCGCGCCGAGCAACTGGAAGAACAGCTGCGCGAGAAGGGATCTTCACGTACCGGGCATGAGCGGGATCCTGAGCCGACGGCGGGCCGGGGGCCGCATCGGCCTCTGATGGATCGGGCTCGAACCCTCGTCGATGCCGTGCTTGAGGACCTCGAGCAGGGCCCGGCCTCGGAGCGGATCTTGGATCCGCAGGCTGTGATCGTCAAGGGGGACGAGCACCGCTGGCTGGTGAGCTTCCCCGCGAGCGCAGACCGGCGTCAGGACCGGGCGCTGGCACGCGACCTCTTCGTCCGGATCGTAGAGGCCATTCGCCAGACCAATGACGCGGAACTCGCCGAGTCCACCCTCACCGTGGACCCAGAACCACCCAGGGGAACCACCGCTGAGCCGGCGAGCGATCCAACAGGGACAGTGGTCCCTGTGCAGCCATCCTCAGCACCAGCGGACGCCCGCCAGGAACGTCGTGACACCGGCCGGAAGGACAGCGGTCCTTCGATCCTGGAGCGCGACAACCGGGTCTACACCACGGAGGCAGACGCGGGGGAACGCCTGTATCAGGACGTCCAGCATCTGATGGCCACAGAAGACCAACCGGCCCCGACCGTGTACGGCCAATTCCTCGGCCGCCAGCTGTTCTACGCAGTGAGCCAAGACCCTGAAGCGGGCCCCCAGGCCACGACGGCCACCATCTACTTCGGGTGGAGCGACAGTACGGAACAAAGGCAGCCGATCGCCTACCTCCCAGGAGCCGAGCTTCCTGCCCTCAACGGGCAGACACTGCTGCGGGAACTCACCCACTGGGCCAACGATCCACCCCCCGTGATGACCGCACTGCTGCCACCCGCCTCGCCCACCCCCGGCACAGCCTCGAGCCACGATGCCGCCCCAGCCCCTGACCGCCCAAATCCGGCCCCCGGCTCGCACGCGACACCACCCGGGGCGGCGGAACCCGCGGCCCCGGAAACCTCCGCACCCCACAAACGGCCACCAACGAGCGCCCCCTCCACCACCGCCGAGACCGCGGGTACGGCCACCGACGCCACAGCCGGGCTGTCACCCGTGCCCGAGCAGGGGCGTGGCGAAAGCACGGTGCTCGCGGATGGGCCCGAAGCCGACACGCCCACCGACCAGCCAGCGCAGAACCAGCCCGCGGATGACGCCACGGCCAGCAAAGCCGCAGCCACGCCTGACGCGCCGCAGACATCCCAAGCACCGGTGCCGAGCATCACCGATCGACTCTCGGAGCTGGCCCGAACCGCCCTCATCCCCACCGGCGTAACCCCAGACCTCAGCGTCATGGCCAACGCCGGTCAGCTGGTCATTACCTACGGCAGCAGCGGAGATCCACGCCTGGACCAGGAGGTTGAGCGCCAGCTCCGCACCGGCATCCACGACCAGATCAAAGCCACCCACGACGACGAACTGGCCCGCTACCGCCTGGAATTCCGCCGAACTCAACAAGTGGGGCAGACGGCGCTCTCGGACACCACCGCGCCGCAGCCGAGTACGCCGACACACCCGGATCCGGAAACGGAGCGTCTCCACTCACTGCTGGAGCGCGCAGCGACCCTCTACACCGAGGCTCTGCATTCCGACAGCGGAGGGCAAGCCCGCCGCTACCTGAAAAACCGCGGGCAGCCAGCCGACGGGGAGGCGTCCCGGCGCTGGCAGGTCGGCTACGCCCAGCGCGGCAAGCAGGGCAGCGTCATCGACAAACTGCGTCAGGAAGAATTCACCGACCACGAGTTGCTGCGAGTCGGACTGCTGGCCCGCAACCACGCGTCCGGAGAGCTGTACAACGCCTTCTACCACCGGCTGATGTGGCCGGTACCGGACCTCAACGGCCGCGTTGCCGGCTTCACAGCACGGAGGATGCCCGCCAGCAGCAGCAACTCCAAGTACATCAACAGCGCGGGAGAGACCTCACTCGGGCCGACCCTCTACAGTAAGAGCCGACTGCTGCTGGGCATGGAGCACCTGAACTCCACCACCGGCCCCATCTTCATCTCCGAGGGCCCCTTTGAACTCCAGGCCCTGGACGTCGCCCACACCTCCGCAGGCCTCGAGCGGCCCGCACTGCTCGGCACGTGCGGGACCGCGCTGACCGCCGAACACATGCAACTGCTCACCGAGCAGTGCGACACCTCCCGGCCATTGATCATTGCCTTCAACAACGACGACGCTGGCCGCAAGGCGCTCCTCCGCGCCTGGAAACACCTGCAGCACTGGCCCGGCCAGGTACTCGCGCTCTTCCCCCAGGGCGCCCAGGGGGAGGACTTCGGAGCCATTCACCAAGATCACGAGCGTGGGCCGCGTGAAGTGCTGCGCCAGGTCCAGCACAACCAGCTCCCCGGGCTCGACGCCGTGGTCGAGGCGGCTCTGCAGACCATGGCCACACCGGAAGAGCGCCACACACGGGACTTCCAGCCCACAGATGCAGATCACGCGGCGGCAACGGTAGCCGCCGGCTATATCCGGGACGCCGCACAGGCCTCCTCACCCGGCGATGTGCCCTGGCTGGAACACCAGGCGCGGCACTGGGCCCGTCGCCTCAAAAAGCAGTGGAACATCCCGGTGCAGGTAACAGCCCACCAGATCCTTCTGGGACCCGAAGAGCACGGTCACGACCAGGAAAACGCCGTCTACCAACGCTCCCTGGATGCCCTGGCCGAGGATCCACTCCTGGCGACCGACCCCTTCGTCCGAGGCCGCGATTCCGCCCGCTTCGACAGCGAGGACACCCCCATGACCACACCACCCCCCGCCGCCGGCACCGACGCCAACACACCGGACAGCCCGGCGTCCAGCCCAGGCAGCTGGCCGGCAGGCACCAGTCCCACCGCCACGCATCAGGCGCACCCCGCCCCGTCTATAGCCTCAGCACCCGGCGCCGATCTGCAGTTCACCATGACGACAACAGGCCCGGATGGCACACAACTGGAGAATGCTGAGCGCATCCCTGCCGCGTACCGCCTCTACACCGACATGCGCGACCGGATCGACTTGCACGCGGCCGAACAGAAAACCAATTCGCTCGGCTACGGGTCGATGCACGGCGTCCCCCTGTCCACATCCGGCGACAACTACACCTCGGACAACCCGACCCTGATCATCTGGATCGGACGGCCACCCAGGGATGCCCTCCGCTACACCCACACCGAACTGCAGCAACTCGGCCCGCGGCATCTCCTGGCCGCCGTCGAATGGAGAACCGCACACGCGGTCGGCAGGCTCGGAGAGCCCCTGAGCACAGAGTGGATACGCGCCCTCCGCAGCATTCTCCCCAACAGCTTCCCCGGCGCCCCGACCCCCGACGCCCTGATAGACCTACTCCGGACCATCACCTCCAACGCCCCCGACGGCGCCCTGGAGACGACCCGCACCAAGGTCTCTCAGGCACTCGAGCGGTATACCGCGGGCGACACCCAGTCGGCCCTCGAGCACCTCGCCGCCCCGGGACACATTTGGGTACTCCGCGACGACGGCGCCTGGGTCGAGGAGACCACCACCCAGGGCCCCGACCCCGCCTGGGAACAGGTGGACGCGAACCTCAAGGACCAACGCCGCGAACTGGAGGAGGTCAGCAAGGACGCCGCGTCACAGCCCGCCGGTGACCCAACCACTCCTGCGCCGCCCGTCGCGGCCGACCTCACCGTCGCCCACCACGCCGCGCACGAAGCCATGGCAGCCCTGCGCCCGTACTCGATCGGCCTACCCGGCACCGTGTATGAGAAGATCACGGACCTGGTGGCACCGATGGACGGTGGCGTACGGAAGCTACAGCGCCTGCGCGGGCCGGACGGAGAACGGCTGATGCACCGGGCCAAGACCACCTTCGTGCGCGTCCTCGAAGGCTTCGCCACCATCGCCTCCAAGCTCCGGCTGACCGGGCTGAGCGAACGCCTGGAGCGCGTCGTGGCGCGGCTACGGCTGCAGGATCTCGCCCACATCGAACGTGACCTTGAGCGGCGCATGGCCGCACCCGGCATCTCCTTCGACGAACGCGGAGCCCTGCAAGAGGAATGGATCATCAACCGGGCCCGGTGGCGCGCCCAATACCAGCACACCAACGGCCGTCCAGCGGAAAGCGACTTCCTGCCCGACAACGGGCTGATAGCCGGCGCCCCGCCCATCCCCAACCTGATCGACGCCCACAACATCCTCCTGGCGCGACTCCTGCGGCGCGTGGCCGAACTGCGCGACGAGGACCCGGAAAAGGGCAAGCTGGGCAACCGCTACGATCCCAAGGGCGACCTGCTCAACGGCGTGGCGTGGGCCTACCAGCAGCGTCTGATCGGCTTCGTCCCCACAGGGGAAGATCCCGAAGGGCCGATCCCCGACTCAGTGTTGCGCAAGGCCGCGCTCACGGTCACCAGCCACCGCAACGCGTCGCCGCTCACGGTGCGCCGGGCCTTGGGCGTGTCAGCCGAGCGCGCCGACCGCATCCTGCACCGGCTGGAATCTCACCAGGTCCTCGGGCCCTACCAGAGCAACGCGCCGCGGCCCGTGATAGCCCAGCCAGCCGACATCGACACCCTTCTCGCACAGCCCCCGCTCGCCCCGCCCCGCTCCCCACACACCGCCACGCCCCCCGCCGCCAAGGCGCCACAGCAAGCGGGCGACGCAGCACAACCGGTTCGCAGCGACCCCGAGTCCCTCGAGTACTGGGCAGCGCAGATGGCACAAAAGCTGCGCGCGGGCCAGGCGGAGCGCACCGACGCCCCACCGCCCGCGCAGAGCAGCGAAGCAGCGCCACCCACGCCCGATCGCCGACGCGAAGCGGAGGACAACGCCCGCACCGGCCCCACAGCCGCGCTCACCCCGAGCCGGTCCTGACCTGGAGAAATCATGACGACACCTACCGCGCCGGTCCCAACCTCGGCAGTTCTGCCTGCCCCCTTCCTCCCGCCGAACCCCTCCGCGGATGCCACCGAGGCCGAGCTGGTGCGCCTGGCCCGCCTGGGTCTGCGACATGGCCCGAGGAGGTCCCGGGCGCTGGACCTGGAGGGCCCGCCGCCCGCCGGCCCGCGTGACCTGCTCGGTCTCGAAACCGCCATGGCCGGCGTCCACGCAGACGCAGCGCAGGATTACTACCTCCCGCATCCCTCATGGGTCGCCATACAGCAGATCCACGCGCAGGCCGACTCTGTACTGCAGCAGCTGAATGTCAGGGCGGAGCGCATGCCTCAGCTCGCCGTCCAGGCGGCTCACATCACGGTGCTGGCCAGCAGCCTCATCGAACGGCACGCCGCCGAGATCAGCACGTATCTCGAAACCCACCAGCAGCACGCCACCCCAGGCGCCGCGGCCATGGGCATGCTGAAGCAGGCGGCGGAGCGGAACGCGGCCCGGGCGGCGGGCATCGACCCGGGCACAGCCCTGAACACGCCCAAGACCTTGGGAGCGCACCTTCGGAAGCTGTCCAAGGCCATCCAGCAACTGCCGCCTCTCCCAAGCCCGCCGCAGAACACCTCTGGCAGGATCGACCAGGACGAAGCTCTGCTGGACACCGCCCTCACCATCGGCGCACAGGGTGACCCAGACCTGGCTGAGGCCTCCCATGTGATGTCCGCGCTGAGCAACCTCGGCCAGGCAGCTGCCCAGTCACGCCTGGTCCTCGACGTCCGCCTGCACGGGACTGTCGAGACAGCCCAGCTGCGCGGATTCGAGATGATTTCATCACTTGCCCGCAAGGCTGTCGCACGCTACGACAACCAGGGGCGAGGCGACGACGGCCGCCGCGCGATCGCCGCACTGGTCCACCACCTCGCGGAGCAGCGCCTGGAGCGGATGCGCGGCACCCTCGCAGAGAACGAACGCCGCAGCCACGGGTACTACTACGACAACGGACCTCGCGACCCTCACTTGGACACCCTGTTCGAGGAGTCACGCACCCTTGGAGACGCTCTGCGGGCGAAGTTCCTGACGCCGCAGGACCGGACCGACCTGCAAATCAGCTTCCTGCTGACCCAGAACGCCATCGGGAAACGCATAGGCATGGGATACCCGATGGACGCGAACTTCCCGCCCAAGCAGTGGGTGGCAGGGATGGAAACCGACACTCCAGTCGAGACACGGATCGCCCTCATCGACGCCCTTCGCCATCGCGTCGAAAAGGCCAAACGCCACCCCGACGCACCCTTCCTCAAGCAGGCAGCCAACCGGTTCGCCCTCGAGATCGCCGGCCCTGCCGAACTCAGCCGTGATGCGCTGGACGCAGAGATCACCGCACAGAACGTAATCGACGTCGCCCAGCACCTGGTCCACAGCGACGCATTGGCCTCCCCGCTCGCCCTGGCCAGCACCCCAGAGCTCGGGCTGACCCATCCGCAGGCGGAACGCGCCCTCCACGTACTCCACACCCTGAACGTCGTCGGCCCACGCGAAGGTATCCAGCCCCGAGCCACCACAGCAACAGCCCCCGACCTGCCGACCCGGCTCAACGATCTGGAACAGCGGCTCCCCGAACTCCTCCAAGCACAGCGCCCCCCCGCTACGCCTGATCAGGGTCGGTCGCTCCCTGGCAGTGCGGCCAGGGAGCCTGAAGCCACGCCCAGGCCGCCGGAATCCGCGGCGCCGGAGCGCCCGGAGCGTCCTGCACCGCGGGGGCCCCGGCCGGCACTGCCACGGCGGAGGCGAGGCGATGACCGCCCAGGACCGGCCAATATCGCCCGGCCACCGCAGGCTCCCGCGGGCCGGGGGAGCGAGAGCGATGTCGCGCAGCTCCTTGAGGCCAGGGCCCCCGAGATTGCGGGTCGCAGCCAGACGATCATCGAGGACGGCAGGCGGCGCACCCCCGCTTCTCCCGCGCCGGCAGCCACCCATGTGAAGCCGGTCTCCCCAGCTGACGAAGCACAGCGCCAGAGCCAACCCCAGCCCCCCGCCGCGGGTGTAGCCCGCTGACACCCCCCGCAACCCAGCCGAAGGAGCAAAACGTGACAACGCACGAGCCATTGGTGACCGAGGAGAAGGTCGACCAGGATGCTGTCCGAAGGCGGCTCACCACAGAGGCCAGGCGCCTGGCCCAACTGCGACAGGCTCGTCAAGCCCAGGACGAAGCCCGGGATTCCCAGCAAGGAGACGAGCGCTACGCGGAACTGCCCAAGCATGGCCCGTCGGGGATTCGTTGACGGGCGCACTTCCCCGGTCTGACCGGTCGCCGCTGGACGGATGAATTCAACACGTGAGCCGTGACGGCACGCAACGCTGTAGGTCACCGCAACAGCGGGGCATCCAGCTCGTGCCTGGCTCCTGGGTGAAGGGCACGCCTTTCTGTTGCACGAGCCCTGTCGCTGGCAGCAGCGGAGGAGGCACAGGCGCCGGGGGGCAGCCGCCGCAGGGGCATCTCCGTGCGGAGTCGCAGGGGTTCGAGACCACCCTGGCAGGGCGGAATAGAAGCTCCAGGCCATGCGCGAGGCCACGAACCGCAGCACCAGCATCAGCCTCGGCCCGACATCCGCCGTGCGACAGGAAGATCAGTCGGGGTGGCATCCTTGCCGGATGCTCGTTCCCTCCACCTCCCCGACAGACCCGGCGACTTGAGTGCGTACGCATCGAAGACCCCACGGGGTGCCACCAGTGGTCGGGCGTTCCTGGAACGACCCCGGAACGTGGCTCGACACCGAAGAGCCGATTGATCTTCAGCGCACGCCATCGAAATAGTTCGGTTACTGAGCTTGAACTCATGGTGTCGTGGGGTGCTGACGGTTCTTGATCCCTGCGCTATGCCGTGGGTATGCGGTACGCGCAGGGCGGCGGGCTGACCGCCGAGCGACGGGAGTTCCGTGAGCGGTTACGCCTGGGGGCGTCTGACCGGTTCGCGCGGGGTGAGACGAACATGGTGATCGCCAAGGATCTGCGGGTCAGTGTGCGGTCGGTGCAGCGGTGGCGGCGGGCCTGGCGGGAGGGCGGCACCCGTGCCCTGGCCTCAGTCGGCCCGGCGTCTTTGCCCCGGCTCGGTGGCGCCCAGTTCGCACAGCTGGAAGCGGAGCTGGCGAAGGGGCCCGTGGCTCACGGCTGGGACGACCAGCGGTGGACACTCTCGCGGATCAAGACAGTGATCGGCCGCCGGTTCCACAAGGGCTACACCATCCAGGGTGTCGCCAAGATGCTGCGGCGGAACGGCTGGTCGTGTCAGGTGCCGGCCCGGCGGGCGGTGGAACGCGACGAGGACGCGGTGGCCACCTGGGTGAAGGAGACGTGGCCGCAGGTGGAAGCACCGCGGCGGCGCTCGACGCCTGGATCGTCTTTGAGGACGAGGCCGGAATGTCGATGACGCCGCCGACCGCCAGGACCTGGGCACGGCGCGGCCGCACCCCGGTGGTCAAGGTCCGCGGCCGCTCGCGCCGCCGGATCTCGATCGCCGCCCTGACCTGTTACAAACCCGGCGAGCGCTCGCGTCTGATCTACCGGCCCCGCCTGGACAGCCGGCCGGACGGGCGCAAGAGCTTCGCCTGGACCGACTATCGCGATCTGCTGACCGTCGCCCACCAGCAGCTCGGTGGCCCCATCGTGCTCATTTGGGACAATCTCAACACCCATCTGACCTCGGGTATGCGGGAGTTTGTTGCCGCCCGGGACTGGCTGACGGTCTACCAGCTGCCGTCCTATGCACCCGACCTCAACCCGGTTGAGGGCATCTGGTCCCTGCTGCGACGTGGCTGGTTATCCAACGTCGCCTTCACCACACCCGAACACCTGATCCGCACGGTCCGACACGGCCTGCGCAAGATCCAGTACCGCAGTGACCTCATCGACGGCTGCCTCGCCGGAACCGGTTTGGCCGTCGGGGCGTGACCCTCACTGTCCTGGGCCGTCTGCGTCGTCGACGTGTCGATGGGAGAGGATGCAGCTCACCCCACCGTAAGAAAGCGAGTGTCGCGATGACGGAACCTGCCCCGGCGGATCTGATCCACCTGGAGGACACGGACGGGAACCGCTGCATCGTACGCGTCACTGGCCGCTTCCAGCCGGGCGTACTGACGGGCCACGACATCCTGCGCGCCGACGTGCTCGTATCCGCCAGCTTCATCGACGCCCGGCTAGACGTCTACCTCTTCCAGCGGGACCTAGACGCTTGGCAGCGGGACCTGTCTGACCTCGCCCCAGGCCGGCAAGCCGGTATCGGAGGGGATCGTGGCCTGAGCCTCGCCCTTCGCGTGCACGAAGACGGCTGGCTGTCGGTCACGGTCGAAGACCCGGACCGTCTCACCGCGCTCCTGGGAATCCGCCCGGAAGAGAACTGGGTCAATGACCATCAAGAGCGTCTGGAACAGGTAAGGCAGACCTGGCCCAGTGAAGTCATCGAGACGGCGCCGATGGCCTACGAGTGGAGCCCCAGCCGCAAGCGCTGAGGTGTGCCACCTGTTGCTCTGGCCGACATCACGAGTTCAAGCTCAGTAGAACCTGTGTCCGCTGCCCTGTTCTCATCGTCAGTCCTACCGAAAGGCCCCGGCTCGAAGAGATCCGGAACAATCTTCACGACCGGATCGCCGAAGCACGCCAGCCCCACACCACCGCAGAAGAAAGATCACACAACTCGACGCACGACAGCAACGCTAGAATCGCCCGTGTTCCTGGGGATCCCCGCATTCGACCAGATTGCAGGCCGCACCAGTCAGTAAGAGTTGGCTGGACTGCAGGCTGCCCCTACGTATCGGCGGACGACCGGCTCTAGGTAGTCCACTTGCGACACGACCCACCGAGGTCCGCCAAATCGGCCTCAAAGTGAATCAGGGCCATCTGGTCAAACTCCGGCTCACGTCCCAGTGCTCTCTCCGAGGACACCAGAGCTGCGAACCGCTGCTCCAGCAGCTCGGCCGGTCGGCTCGGAGCGCGGAACAGGAAACCAATGTTCCCGTTCTCTCCGCGCGTGACAAGCCACAGGGTCAGATCCTCGGGTGGCGTGTCAACACCCGTCTCTTCGACAAGCTCCCGAGCAGCATGGCTGCGCAGCACAGCCACATCGAGCGGCTCGTCGTGACGCGGCGGCTCCACGGAACCGCCGGGCAGTTGCAGTCGACCAGGGGCGGCCGTTGACGACGACATGCGCCCCACCAGCAGACGTCCATCATCTGTCGGCTGTAGGGCGCAGACGAAGAGGGACGGCAGGGAGGTGGCGCCCGGGACCCGACGCAGGGCGTAGTGCCGGTAGGTCACCCTTGCCCAGGTGACGGCCAAACTGTGTGGCCCGTCCCAATCCAGCCCGGCGCACGCCACCGCTGGCCCGTCGAAGAGGGACGGGTTGGCCTGGACCGCCTCGTCCCAGACACGGTTCATGGCCAGCCGATCTTCGGCCGACAGTCGAGGCGCATCACCATCAATGAAGCGGAGCCGGTGAACATCGAGGAGTTCCACGCCGGTGGGTTGCAGCGGTGGGTTGGTCACGGGCTCAGGCTTGCACACCACTGAACTGATTGGGGTTCTGACCAAGAGTTCGGAGAAGTTGGTTTTCACTTCCGTGCTTCGCGTCGGCCGGCATCAGTGCTACACGAACAATTCGCGGCTCTGGTGTCCACGGAGACCGCACTGGGCCAACACCCAAAATTCGAACAGATCGCCGTTGTCCGCGGTGTCGGCGAACTGGCGGACCTCGGTGCGCTACAGGTGGACTACCTGGAGCCGTCGTCCGCCGTTACACGGAGGCAGTCCCACCGGTTGATTCGTGATACCCGGTGAAAGCGTCCAGAGCGAGTCGGCAGCTGTTGTGCACTCTTCCAACGACTTCCGCCGATCCGGACAGCGCCGGCCTTGCCAGTGCGGTTCTCCGGACTCGTGAGCATGCGCCACTCTGCTGCCGACGGCTGCACCTCCGTTCTGGCCATGGGGGACCAGCGGCGGCGACATGCCGCGGTGAGTGCTTCCGCGCCTGTCGTCGCTGGCACCGGTCCGACGCTGTCGGGATCCCGGCCAGATCCCCGAGAGCAGGACTTGTGGAACGCACACCCGGCTGCCCCCTTCTGATAGCCCCGCGGCAGGGTGGCAACACAGGCCAACCGTCCGCAGAAGCGGTGATTGCACCTGTGGTCGAGAACAGTTGCTCCGACTACCGCCACAGGCTCCTCAAGCCAGGCCCGACCCGGATCGCGGGGCCCCGCCGCGGGGAAACCTGATCGGGGGCGGCTCCTTTCCGCGCCCTGGAGCTCGGGTTCACCGTCGCATGCATGGTGCGGCCGAGGCCGGCGGCTGGATAGCCTTTCGTCATGGAGAGTCCCAGCCCAGCCCACGACTGCCAGGGAAGCCCCTGGTGCCAGAGCGCCGAATACCCGGACATCCCCAACGGCCCTTACACGCCGCCGGGTCAGCCAGAGCGCGACCGGGCAGCGTGGGGCGGAGGTGACGGCCGACACCGACCTGCGCACCCTGCCGCCGCGGCTTCGTGAGCACTTGTCGCTAATGTGGCTCTTCGTTCGGGCTCGCAGCCGCGGCTACAACGACTTTTGGGACTTCAGCCTCGAACCGTTTCAGACGGGAGTCCCGCTCGGACCGCTCTCGACCGTGCAGGTCTACGCCTCCGACCCGGTCGGCGAGGAGTACAGCCCGAGGGCAGAGCCGCCAGCGGGCCGGGCCGAGCTCCGCGCTCGGGTCAGCCCGTACTCAGCCGCGGACGCTGCGGCACCCATTGCTGCATTCGCTTTCACGGAGCCCCCCGATCGGCTACCTCGGGCACATTTCCTTGAGCGGAAGCCCGCACAGCGACTGATCCAGTGCCTTCACGAAGAGGATGCCGGACGAGCGCTGCTCTCACGCGATCACCGAGGGCAGAAGGACTGAGGGACGGCTTAGGCGGCGAGGACGTCGCGCAGCTCGCGCACGGCGACCTCGCGGTGGTGATAGGTGGGGATCGAGCGGTACAGGTCCATTGCGCGCCGGTGAACGAGTCCGGTGCGGTAGTCGGCCGGGAGGCTGTCCAGGACGGCGACCGTGCCCTGGCACGCCTGCTCGGTGTCGCCGTCGTGGTGGAAGCAGGCCGCCCCGTCGATGGTCAACAGGGAGCGGGTCATGGTGCTGGTCGGCGCGGACAGTTCCAGCGCCCGCTGCTGGCTCTCGCGAGCCGACCGGGTGTCGCCCAGCGCGGTGAACGAGTGAGACAGGTGGACGTGGTGTTTCTGCTCGCCATGGGTCAGCCACGTGTCGGCCCGCGCTCCGGCGTCGAGCCGCTCCATGAAAGCGTCGGCGGCTGCGACCGCCTGGCGGGCCTGTTCGGGCTGGTGGGACAGGGCGTAGGCGCGGGCGGCGACGGCTGCCGCCAGGGTCGCCGCAGCGGTCGGCCGGTTCCCGGCGGCCTGCCGGGCCTGCTCGGCGAGGAGCGCGGCGGCCTGCGGGGCACCGTAGTTGAGCGGGACCATCGCCTCGCGGGCCAGCACCCACCCATGCAGCTGGCGGTCTCCGGACTCCTTGGCGGCCGTGGAAGCGGTGGCGAACCATTTTCGGGCCTCCTTCCTGGCGCCGAGGTCGTGCAGCACGATCGCGATCATCCCCGCCATCTGCCCGGCGGCGCGGCACACCCGGATGCGCGTGGCGACCGGCTGAGGGCTGTCGAGGAACGGCCGGAGGTCGGCGAAATCGCCCGCGATGTCGGCCAGAACCCGGGTCGGGGACTGGCCGTGATAGCCGTAGCCGTACGCCTCGGCAGCTGCCTCCAGATCGGAGAGGTCGGCCGGGGCGGTGTCGGCGGCGAGGGCGAGGTCCAGCGACTGGCGGGTGTCGGTCAGGGCGGTGAGCGCCGTTCCGGTGAGGCCGGCGGCGAGCGCGCCGCGCAGCAGATGGCGGCGGTTCATGGGGTCCTCTCCATCGTCGGACTCCGCGTGGGGTGTAGGGGAGCTGTGCTCCCAGGGTCGCGCAGCAAGGCCCAAAAGGGCACCGGGAATCCGAAGTGCGTCCGCAACACGCTCGATTGTGACAAGCGTGGTCACCCTCGCCTCGCCCCGCGCGATCTTGGAGACCCGCTCGGCCTTCATGCCGCACGCCTCACCGATCCGGTAGAAGCTGATCTCGTTCTCGCGAGCCATGGCGAACACCGCCGTGAAGTCGCGGTTTTGGACGGCACGGACGAATGACGGATCGGTCAGCAGACGGTGCGGAACCTGGGCTGGTGACGGCCGTAAGTCGTCCACAAGTCCCCCTCGGACCTCGTAGCGTGACGGAGCGTCGGCCCAGACGATACCCCCACGATGGGCCCCCATGGTGGGGCTTACCAGTCGCGGCGGTCTTGGCTTCACTGGCGGATGTCAAAGGCCGAGCCGATCGGCCGCTGAATCGCTTCCGTAGGAGGAACCCCATGGCATCCAAGTCCCAGGCCGCCGCCGCCAGCACCTCGGCGTCGACGCAGGAGACCGGGGAGATCACCGGGCCCGTGGTGGTCGCCGTCGACGTCGAGGACGAGGAGTAGTCCTCTCTCGCATTCGCGTGCTGACCTGGGCGTCCCTCCCTTCTCATGGGTCCTGTGGGCCCGGGGAGGGGCGCCCCTCGTGCTTCATCGTGGAGGTCGCAGTGATTCATGTGTTCGTCGGGCCAACGCTGCCGAGGTCCGAGCCGCAGCTTGCCGCGCCGGGCGTATGGGTGTGGCCGCCGGCGGGGCACGGGGACCTGTTCGAGACCGCGATCCGCGGCGGCGACACGGTGGTGCTCATCGACGGGGTGTATCACCAGGCGCCAGCGCTGCGCCACAAGGAGATCCTGGCCGCGATGGGCCGGGGGGTTCAGGTGATCGGGGCGGCGAGCATCGGCGCGCTGCGGGCGGCCGAACTGGCGCCTTTCGGGATGCTCGGCGTCGGCACCATCTACACCGCCTATGCCCGGGGGGAGATCGACGGCGACGATGAGGTGGCGGTCGGGCAGACCCCGGACGGGGAATGGGACGCGCTGACCTGGCCGATGGTCAACCTCCGGCATGTCCTGGAGCTGGCCCGGTCCGCTGGGGTGCTCGATGGCGAGCGGGCCGCCGGGCTGCTGGTGGCGCTGCGCGCGGTCTACTACCCGCAGCGCACCACGGCCGCGGTGCGGGCCGTCTGCCGCCGCCAGGGCGAGACGGAGTTCGCCGGGTGGCTGGCCGAGCGGCGCGAGCAGGACCGGCACTTCGGCGACCTGAAGCGCGCCGATGCCCTTGCGGCCGTGCACGTCGCACTCGACGGCCGGGCGCCGCAGGTCGACGCCCAGACGCCGCCTGCGGTGTGGGAGACGAGCTACTTCCGGCGCTGGTCCAACGCCTTCGCCCGCGACCGCGTTGACGGGCTGGAACTGTCCACCGAGGACCGCCTCGTCTACCAGCAGGTGTTCGACCCGGCGTTCCGCGAGACGTGGGCGGCCTACCTCGAACACCGCTCCCTCCACCCGGCCAACGGGCCGGGCTTGCCGCTGGCGGAGCGGCTGGCCCAGGTCACCGGCGGAGACCTGCCCGCCGACCGCGTGTTCCACCCGGCGATCGACCTGCGGGACGAGGCGACCGTGGCCCTGCTGCTGGCAGGCGAGACCGAACAGGACCGCCAGGCGGTGGCCCGGTACGCCACCGCCCTCGCGCGCGCCCGCCGCAGCCTGCCCGGGTTCTCGACCGCAGCGGTGCGCGACGACCTCACCCGCCGGCTCCTGCTGCAGGTGTGGCAGTGCCCTGAGCAGCATTTCGACGCGGAGGCGTCCGCGCGCGGGCTGGCCTGCGGGGCGCGCGCCGTCGAGGCGGCCAAGCGGCTCATGCCCGGGCTCCTGGACGAGGAGATGACCGAGACGACCGAGCGGACGGAGGCCCCCCGTGGTGGGCGTTGAAGATCTGGTGGCGCTGCCGGGCACGGTGCGCGCCCGGACCCCCGATCAGACGTGGGAGGCGGTGGCCGGACGCCTGCCGGACTACGGCATCACCCGGGTCGCTGACCTGACCGGCCTGGACTGCATCGGGCTGCCGGTCTGGACGGCGATCCGGCCCGCCTCGCGGACCCTGAGCACGTCCCAGGGCAAGGGCACCACCGACCTGCTGGCGAAGCTGTCGGCGGTCATGGAGGCGATCGAGCTGTGGCACGTCGAGCAGCCGCTGCCCGTCGCGGCCCACGGGCCAGCCGAGGACGTCGCTCCCGACTGCCCCGTGACCGCGCTGCCGCTGACCGTCCCGTACCCCGAACACATCCTGGCCCGGATGGTGTGGGAGTGGACGCCCGGCACCGGCCTGGTTGGCGGCGAGAAGGTGCTGCTGCCGGTCGATCTTGTCCGACGCCGGTCGCAGCGGCCCGAGTGGAGCCCGGATCTGCTGCGCGCGACCAGCACCGGCCTGGCGTGCGGCAACAACCGGGACGAGGCGCTGCTGCACGCGCTGTTCGAGATCGTGGAGCGGGACGTGCTGTACCGCGACGGGCAATCCGGCGGGCGGCTGCGCACCCTCATCGCGCCCGGGACGGTCGATGACCCCCACGGTCGGGAGGTGATCGAGCGGCTGGTGGCCGCAGGCATGGCGCTGGAGGTCGCGCTTGTGGACGGCCCGTACGGACTGCCGGTGTGTGTGGCCTACCTGTGGTCGGAGGACTATCCGGTCGTCTTCGCCGGCGGCGGCTGCCACAGCAACCCGGCGGTCGCGCTGACCCGGGCGCTGACCGAGGCCGTGCAGTCCAGAACGACCGCCATCGCCGGGATGCGGGACGACCTTCCAAGCGACCCCAGCAGCTTCGACATCCCGCCCTTCCGCCCGGCGCAGACCACGGGACTCGCGCCGTGGCCGAAGGTGACGGACCACTTCGCCGCCGCCGACGGCGGCTTCGCCGAACAGGCCGGGGACACGGCGCGTCGGGTCGCACACGTCACCAGTTACGAGCCGGTGGCCCTAGACCTGTCCGACCCGGCTGATCCGGTCCACGCCGTGCAGATCGTCTGCCCCGGTACCCGCTCACGGATCAGGAGGTCGATGCCACGATGAACCCCACCACCACGGCGGCACCGCCCGCGCCCGGCAAACAGCGCTCCGCCCAGTACGACGCCTTCCACGCCGCCCGCGCCCGCACTGCGCTGGTCGCCCGCATGTACACCGCGGCGATGGGAGAGGACTACCCGGCCGAAGTCGCCGCCTCCAGCTCCTGCGACTGGCCCCTGCTAGGGCTGATGACCGCGCGGCTTTGCATGTGCCCGGGCCAGCTCCTCGTAGACGCCGGCTGCGGCACCGGCGGCATCGGAATGTGGCTGGCCCGCGCCCTCGCCCTCCGCCTGGAGGGCTTCGACCTCTCCCCGATCGCCGTCGCCCAGGCCGCCGCCCGCCGCCCCCACTTCTTCGGCGACGGCATCGACCGCGCCGCCTTCCGCGTCGCCGAGCTGGAGGCCACGGGCCTGCCCGACGGCCACGCCCACGGCATCGTGTGCGTGGACGCCCTCGGCCGCGCCGCCGACCGGGACGCGGCGGTGCGCGAGCTCGGCCGCGTCCTGGCCCCGGGCGGCCGACTGGTCCTGACCCGGTCGCTGCGGCGCGGCGCAACACCGGCCTGGCAGGAGCAAGCCCGTGCCGCCGGGCTCACGGTGGAGCACGTGGACGAGCGCCCCGCAGAGCCCGAGATGTGGAATCGGCTCTACCGGCTGTGGATCGACCACGCCGACGAACTGCGGCGCGAACTGGGCGAGATCCAGGCACAGAACATGCTGCGCGAGGCTCACCAGGTGCTACCCACACTGCCCGGCCGTCGCGCCGTCCTGGTGACCCTGCGGCGCCCCGCGGACGCCCCTGCGGCACCCGGCGCGGCCGATAGGATGACCGGGCCCGGCCGCCACCCCGGCGACAGGCCCACGCCCAACGAGAGGACCGCGCAGTGAACCAGCACCGTTCCGCCCGTGCGGCGGTGTTCTCGGCCGGGTCCTGGGGCACCGCCGCCGCCAAGATCATGGCCGACGCCGGCACCGCCGTCACCGTGCACGCCCGCCGGAACGAGATCGCCGACGCGATCAACACGGTTCACCGCAACCCCGGCTACTTCCCGGACGTCGAGTTGCCCGCCTCCCTGACGGCCACGACCGACCCGGCCGCCGTGCTGGACGGCGCGGACTACCTCGTGCTCTCCATCCCCGCACAGTCTCTGCGGACCAACCTCGCCCTGTGGGCGCCGCACATCGGACCCGACACAATGATCGTGTCGCTGATGAAGGGCATCGAACTGGGCAGCGGGCTGCGGGCGAGCCAGGTCATCACCGAGGTGACCGGCGTCTCTGCTGACCGGCTCGCAGTGCTGTCGGGCCCGAACCTCGCCCGCGAGATCATGACAGGCAAGCCCGCCGCCGCCACCATCGCCTGCCCCGACGAGGACGCCGCACGCCGCGTCCAGCAGGCGTGCCACACCCCCTACTTCCGGCCCTACACCAGCACCGACGTGACCGGCTGCGAGCTGGGCGGCGCGGTGAAGAACGTCATCGCCCTCGCGGTCGGCATCGCCACGGGCATGGGCCTGGGCCACAACGCCGCAGCCATGCTCATCACCCGCGGGCTGGCGGAGACCACCCGGCTGGCCACGGCCCTGGGCGCCCACCCGGCCACCCTCGCCGGTCTGGCCGGCCAGGGCGACCTGGTGGCCACCTGCTTCTCCCCGCTCTCCCGCAACCGCACCTTCGGCACCCACCTCGGTCACGGCCTGAGCGTCGAACAGGCGACGGCCGCCACCCGGCAGACCACCGAGGGCGTCAAGAGCGCGGAGGCGATCCTCGCCCTGGCTCATGCCCACGACGTCGAGATGCCGATCACGGAAGTGATCTCCGCCCTGCTGCACGAGAAGGTCACCCTCGACGAGGCCGCGGCCGCGCTGATGCAGCGGCCCCCCAAGCCCGAGCGCTGACTCCTGGCGCCCCGGTCGCGGGGCTGACCGCCACCACCTTCACCCTCCCATCTCGGAGGCTCCTGCCCATGCATATGTCTGTGCTGTCCGCTGTCCAGATCGCCGTCACCCTCGCCCTGATGACGTGGATGATCACCGGCTTCACCCGCCTGCCTGGCCGCTGGCTGCGCTGGAAGATGTTCTGCCGGGCCACCTTCACCATCATCACGCTCACCGGCACCAAGAACGGCCGCACCGAACCGGTGAACGTCTATGACTATCTATCCCCTGGCTCCTTCATCCTCGGTCCGCCTCAGCTCCAGGCAATCATCAACTACCTCACCCGCAGCGGCCGGTACGACAGGCTCGACGGGAACGGCCGCGTCCTGTCCGCCCGGGGCGAGCAGCCCATCGAGGTGAGGGACAGCCATGTGGTTCTTTGACGCTCTCGCCTCCGGCTTCCAGCACCCCACCGACCCCGGACGGCTCCAGCTGTTCCGCATCGTCTTCGGCACTGTCCTTGCCCTGCGGTTCGCCCTCTCCATCGGCCAAGGCGGCTGGGACCGGTTCGCCCCCGGGTCGCTCAGCTCCCACCTGGCAGAGCAGCGCTTCGGCCCCACACGGGCCAGCCTCCTCGCCTACGCCTACCGACCCGTACTCATCGCCCGCACGGCCGCCGCCCTCACCCTGGCCTCCGGTCTGGCACCCCGGCTGTCGCTCCTGCTGGTCCTGGCCGGAGCCGCCATGGAACTCCTCTACCTCAAGAGCCCCAACGCCATCCGCTACACCCTGCTGACCGGAGCCAGCCTCTTAGCCGCCGGCGACCTCGGCCACGGCCTCAGCATCGAGCACGGCCCCAGCACGGCCAACACCTGGGCAACGTCCCTCCTCGTACTGATCACATGCGACATCTACTGGAACAGCGCCTGGCAGAAACTCCGCTCTCCCCAATTCCGTACTGGCCTCTACCTCGCTCAATGGATTCACGTCTACGCCCAGGTCAAGGATCAGCTGCCCTACCGGCGCCAGCACGCCGTCCCCGGCTTCGTCCGCCGCTACATGGGCAACCTCACCGACCGGGACGTCCGCCTCTGGCGCCTGGTCGCGGCCACCGCCATCGCGATCGAGATCGCACTGCCCCCCGCGCTGCTCATCCCGCAGACGATGCCGTATGCCGTGGTCGTCGGTATCTGGATGCACACCGCCTTCACCTGCCTCAAGCCCCGCCAGCTCATCACCTTCTCCGGCCTCACCGTCGGCACCTACTTTGCCTTCGCCACCTGACCCGAGGCGGTGGACGCGCGGCCAGGCATCGGCGGCGGCCAGCTCGAAGAGTGGCTGGTGGCGGTAGCCGCCGACCGGCAGGGAATCTTTCCCACTGTCGTCGACTTCTGCCCTCCGTGGGCAGGGCGGTGACACGCCGGTGGTGGAGCCGCTTCGTGAGCGTGAGGCTCTCGGCGTAGAGATTCGCGCTCACGGTGGCGAGGGCATCGAGTTTCCCTTGGGTCTCGGTGAACTGGCTCTTGCCTGGCGTAGCTGCTCGCGGAGTTCGGCGATCGTCTCGTCGCGCCGGACTTAACCCGGGTGTTCGCAGGACCGGGCGGGCGGCTACGCCCGACGGCAGGACCCAACGCGGGCGCATCCAGCAACGAAATCATCTGCATCGAGCAATGCAATCAAAAATGCATCACGCTATGCACTTTGCGGTTAGGGTGCTTCCATGCCCGACACCACACCTCCGACGCCGGCTGTGTACTTCGACTCGCCGGCCGAGGCGTACGAAGCCCTGGTGACCCTCCGGGACGAGCGCGCTGTCTATGACGCGGTCCGCAACGGACTGGTCCTAGGAGCCCTGTCCGTCTTCCCCGCCCACGGTGGCGTGAGCCTGGCCGCCCGTGCCATCGGCATGACACGGCCTACTATCGATCGCATTCGCACCGCTGGGCGGCTCGTCCCCGTTGTGACCGAACGGCACCACCCGGACCTTCTGTCCTACGCCGAAACGCTTGCGGTCCGGGCCGACCGGTCCGACTCGGAGGCACGCGGTACCGCGGACAAACAGATCCGCGAACGCCTCTATCTGACCGAGACCTCGCTACGTTCGCTGGCCAAGCGGATCGAGGACTGCCCGCCCGACGACATTGAGATTCACGCCCTGGTCGCACACCTGCGCATGGAAGCCAAGCACCTCCGCAGCGGCACCGTCGACCTGTACGAGGGGCGGGTACGCCATGACCCGCGCAGCATCGAACTCGGCTCGCTGTCCGCCGATCTCTACGACGAGGTCGCCGATCAGCTCAACCAGATGCGCCTGCATGGGGATGCCGCGCTGGATGCTCTCGACGGGGCACTGCTCGATGAGGCCCGGCAACGCATGCGGGCCGCGAACGAACAGCACATGGTCCAGCTGTTCGCCGGCGAGCGGTACGTCACCGCGGTCCGCACGGGCACGACGGTGCACGGCGATGAGGACGCGGACCAAGCCGCCGTCACCTTGCTGACTCTCGCCGACCAGAAGCGGGCCCTCGAGCGCCAGGCAGCGGAGCTGGCCAGTGAGGCACTGGAGCTCGTCGACCAGGAGGCTGGCCTGGACGCACTGCGCCGGGCCGCCGCCGCCGACGCCGGCGTGCGCCAGGCACTCGAACATCTTCTCGGCCAGGACGCAGCAGCCGCATTCCTCACCCAGAACGGGGACCGATCATGAGCGCAACCCTCCCGCCGCTCTTCTCCCACCGTGTGCCCGCTGAGGCGCTCAGCCAACTGGAGCCGTGGCTCAACCCCGGACCGCCGCGCGACAACCTGCACGACTCCTACAACATGGCCTGCACCCTCCTGGCCGCCGCCACGACGGCCCTCCGCCAAGACCGGGACGAGGACACCGAGGAGGACCTACACGGGCTAGTCATGCAGCGGGCGTACAGCAGTGGTCGCGCGGTCGGGGTGATGACGGAGACCCTCGGCACCTACATCGGCATCCCGCTCTTTGCCGGCCGCGTCGCCTCTGAGGCTCTTCGCGTCCGGAGCCAAACCGACCCCTCGACAGCATGTGACGAGACTCTGCGGGACCTCCTTGACACCGGGATCAGCCGACTGTGGGAAGCCCCCGACATCCCACTCGAACCGGGCGGCGAGAGCGTGCTGCGCGGGCTCGCGATCATGCGCCACGTCAAGAACCTCGGATACGAGCGAGAGATCCCGGGACTGGACGTGTTTGGTCGCACCGTTGCCTGCCAGCCGGAGCGCTACCAGCCGCACCTGCGCACGTTGAACCGAGCCGTCTTCACCCAGCACGTCCGAGGACGTCACCAGGCTCCACGATCGCCTCTGGCGCAAGCATTGTGTGGCCTGCTGTGAAACCAGGACCTTGCCGATTCGGTCCCATCCCCGCGAGGACAGAGGGCGTGTGCTGGCTGCGCGCCTGACCGTCTCTGCGACGCAATCGAGAGACCACAGCTCACCGGGGGCTCTCGCCACCGCCGGGTCATGCAAGGTCTCGGCACCCGATGCGCGTTCAGCGCACTTCTCCAGTCCTACCAGGGCCCGTTCCAGGGCCAGTTGAAGACAGCCGACTGTCGGTCACTCGCTTGGGGGGATTACGGCGGGCTGCTGCTGACACCTGGAGGTCCTGCATCCAAGGTCTTCTTCCTGTATGCAGGATCAGTGCCATAAATTGTTCTTGTTTTACCGCTGTGATACCCATTTGTGCATTCCCCCAGCCACATTCTGCCGATGCGGTCAACCCCGCGGGAGAACGCGTCGTGCCACAAGTACGGTCCGGCCGCAGCATCGTCCTCGCTTGCGTACGCGGACTCCCATCCCGTCCACAGCGCGGTGAGCTCCGCTACGACAGCGCCGTGCTCCCACCAGCAGGCGTGGGGCAGCTGTTCTGTGGTCAGTTCGTACTCGTCGGCGATGCGAATCACCCAGGACGTGAAGTCAGCCCACAACTTCACGCGGTCGGCGACCTCGAGCTTGTGCCAGATCACCGGTGCCCCCGGCGTACGGGCGTCGGCATCCGGGCCCCCGCCGCTGCCAGCACTCCCACGGATGGACAAGGCGTCCTCGAGCCGGACCATACGTGCGGTAAGGCCAGTGAGCTCATTGTTGATCGATTCAAGCGCGTCGAACAACGGACCCAGGGGATCAGGCATGGGCATTCACCTTCTTCAGGGCCTCCTTCGTCGCCGCGGCGATCTCCCGCGCCCGCGGCCCCTCATGGATGCGCTCGAACTTGACGCGGGTAACCGGCGTGCGGCGATGCACCACCAGGCCCTCGCGCTCCTTGATCTGACGGATGTCGCCCGGCTCGAGGACGGCCCGGCGCCGCGTGCTGACGCTCACCGAGGCCCGGTCACCGTCGTCGGAGATCGACTCGGTATCCTCTTCGAACTCGCCGGCGAGCGCGGAGTAGGCCTTGAGCTCCTGCTCATCCGAGACACCACCGAGGATGATCTTCACGGTGGCGGCAGCGAACATCTTCCGTACCCCCAGCTCGCCCCACCGTTCGTGGGCTTGGGCGAGGGATTGGAGAACCGCGACCATGAAAATGTTCTGCGACCCCGAGACGGACATCAAGGACGGAATCTGTGGCAGCGGTGCGACGTTGGCGATCTCATCGCCGAGCAGAGCCAGCGGAGGATCGAGCCGGCCGTTGGGCATCCGTGCGGCGATGGACTTGGCCGTGTCCAGGATCGCGCGGGAGAAGGCGGCCAGGATCGGGGCGAGCGAGGAGCCCTCTTCCTCCTCGCCGATCAAGAAGACCGTACCGCCCTCGGTGAGCCACCGGTGGATGGAGAAGTTGCTCTCGTCGCCAGGAGAATGGCCGAAGATCCTTGAGACCTTCTCGTCGTACAGGGCGAGGAAGGACTGCTCGGCGGTGCGCCAACTCGCTGAGCGTTCCTCCGGGGCCGCGGCATGCTGCGCTGCCAGCGCGCGGGCCAAGTCCTGCTTTCCGTGCCGGGCGAGGATGTCGACCGGTTGCCGTTCGCTGGGAGAGGTCGCCCAACGCAGCAGGTCCATGGCACTCAAGCCGTCCAGAGCCGCGGCATGCAGCCAGCAGGTCATCAGCATCTGTGCGTTCATGACGAAGTAGCCGCCGTTCTTCGTCCCCTCGTCCGACTTGGTGGTCCCGGCGAGCGTCTCAGCGCGCTTGCGCGCGGTGGTGAAGTCCTCGCAGCCATCGACCAGGCTCCACTGCAGCTGCAGCGGCCACCCCGACAGGCCGGTGGGATCGAGGACCATCACCGGTCCGTACTCCTTCCGGAACTCCGCCGTCGCGTAGAGCACGTCAGTCTTGGAGGAGGTGGCCAGCACACTGCCAGGGAAGTCCAAAATCCACGGAATGATCAACTGTGACGTCTTGCCTTCGCGGGGCGGGGCGACGATGAGCGCCGTCTCCTCGAAGGGGATGTACAACTTCACCCCGGTGGGAATGGCAGTGCCACAGAACACAGCGACCTCCCGCACCTCCACATCGGTGACCGAAGGCCGCTGGGCGCCACGCCAGGGCAGGACACGCGGGAGTACCTTCGCCTTCTCCAAGCTGGGACGTGGAGTGCTCAGGCTCGGTCGCAGCGCACCCAGCCGGGACAGGGCCTTGGCATCGCCCATGGCTTCCTCGAGCTGCGCCGCAGTAGCCAGACCATCGGTGCCCTCGTCCCGCATGGAGCGCCACCGCCGCCAGCCGACGCGCACCCCCCAACAGGTGCCGACAGCGGTTGCGACAAAGGGCGGATAGAAGGCGAGGGGGCCGCCGACTCCCGAGCCGGGCGGGAAGGCGTCCTGGGGGCGCAGCGGCGTGAGCAACAGCCGCGGAATCGACCCGGCGGTCTGCGGCCAGGTCAGCAGCGCGGTCGAGCCGTGTGTGAGAAGACCGGACAGCAGGGCTGCGGCCCAGGTCCACAGAGTGAGAGCGACGGCCGCAATGCACAGGGAAATCCACCAGGCGTCCTTGTAGAGGTGCATGCGGTTTCCCGAGTACGGGGAAACGACCTTGGCCATTACGCCGCCTCCCCATCGGTGCACACCGCTGACCTGCCGGATACAGGCGAGCGATGCCGCGGTCGTAGCCTGGGATCGGCGGCCGCCAGGCCCCCCGCTACGGGAGAACAGCCGGTCGCTCTCGCGCCGGGCCGGTGGCTCAACCACCCGATGGGCGGTTGAGCCACCGGCCCGGCGCCGCGAAGGGCGGCCTTCCAGGCGGTGGCCGATATCCGGGCCATTACGCGGCGCTCTTGCGCATGGTGATGAGCGGCACGGCGGGGCCCTCCTCGCTCGAGGGGGCCTCCGTCATCTTGCGGTTGGTGTTGGTGAGGCCGGTCTCGGTGGCGCTGCGGATGTGCTCGACCAAGTGCATGCGCTGGCCGACCTGCCACACTGCGCGGCCGGGAGCGCAGCGGCTGGCGCCGTCGGTCAGCGCTTCGCGGGCCCAGTCCGGCAGCTGCAGGTAGTCGGCTGTGACATCGGCTTCCGCCTTGTCCATGTGGTACAGCACGCGCGTTGCTGTGAGCTTGAGGATCGCGGCTGCCTCCGGGGCCTCCTCGACCAGCAGGTCGCCGAGGTGGTGCAGGATGGCCCAGAAGCTCAGCCCGAGCCGGCGCCCGTACCGGACGAATTCTTCAAAGAGCCTGGCCACCGGGCGATGGGAGAGGATGTGCCATGCCTCTTCCACGATCAACGTGCGCTTGATCGAGTCCCCCGGCTTGATCCACGCATAGCGCAGCCACGGCCCGATGACGCTCATGAGCAGCGGCATCGCCTCTCCCTCGCGCGGCAACCGGGTGAGGTCGAAGACGATCAAGCGGGAGTCCAGATCGATGCCGGGCGTCGTCGGCCCGTTGAACAGGCCGGCCAGATCCCGGGTGGGGGAGCACAGCTGATCCATCGCCAACGACGCGGGCTGCCCCCAGCGCACCATGTCCTCGATGCCCACTTCCCGCTGCCCGAGCATGGCGGGTTGAGGGTTGGTGAGAGCGTCATGGATATCGGCCAGCACGGGCACGCGCTGCTCGGCCGCGGCTCGCCTGCGCGCGGTGGAGTGGGCGACGGAGAGAGCGAACTGGGACTCGGAGGCGAGCGGACCTCCGATGATCTCCACCATGCTGCACAACACCTTGAACTGGTGCTGAGCGGGGATCCGTGTATCGAGGGGGTTGAGCCGGACCCCTTCTCCTTCCTCGCCCCCGTAGACCAGACGGATCGGGGTCACCCCCAGGGCGTGCGCGATGCCGTCCCACTCGCCGACGCCGTCCTCGCCCTGGGCGTCGAGAATCGCGAAGGAGCGGTCTTTGAAGCGCAGTTGCCGCAGCACGTAGCACTTCTCCAGGCTCGACTTGCCGAACCCGCTCTTGCCGAGCACCAGCGCGTGGCCGGAGGGCAGACGCTCGCGCGCCGAGGGGTCGTACAGGACGAAGGGGTCATAGATGTAGGCCTTGCCGGAGTAGATCTCCCGGCCGATGATCACTCCGCGGGGGTCGGAGGACGGCGCGCCAACGGCCGGATACAAGCCGCACGCGGAAGCGGAAGTGGTACGCAGGGCGCGCCGCCGTGTCTGTGACTGGGGCCGTATCAGCTCAAACATGACGCATCAGTTCCTCAGCAGACCGGTGCACAGCGGCAACGTGTTGGCGAAGGCCCGGTGCTGCTCTGAGTCGCACCACTCCAATGCCAGCTGACTCTTGGTGGCCGCGGCCCGGACGTTGTTGCGCTGCTGGGTGAGCAGCTCGGGGTCCGGCGCGGTGACGGAGACCCAGCCGGTCAGCCGGATACCGGCCGCGCCGTTGGCCAGGTCGTGCATCGTGGACGCCGAGGCGCCCAGTTCGCGTTCCTCGCGCGGGTCGACGATCTTGCCCGGGCTGTTGTCAGCCTGACCGGCCTCGTTGGTGACATCGGCCATTGCGTCTTCCAACGCCCGGTCGGTCGGCAGCAACTGCATCGTCACCCCCACCGTGAGGATCACGTCCGACACGTAAAGCAGGAGCGGCGCCAGGAAATTGACGCCGACCGGCAAAACCGGAAACTGCTTGATCCACGCGGTTGCCGTGTACCAGGGGTCCGCACCTTCCCAGCTGCGCGCCGCCATGCGGGTGGGCTCCCGGGCGTCCATCTCTGCCGGCCAGCAGCTGGCGCGGTCCATGCCGCGGGTGTCATTGATCCAGTGATCGGGGGCGTATGTGTGATGAATGAGGGAGGCCAGTGCCGGCTCGTCCAGGTTGCGGACCCACCGCAGCTGGGCGCCGGACAGACTGCGGATGAACTGCTCGATCTCCTTGCCCAGTACCTCTCCGTATCCCTCATGCAGGGTCCGGTACTGCAGCGCCTCGGCTGCCAGGTCCTGGGTGTAGGGGATCCCCAGCGTCATGAACAACCGGCGGTCCTCCGCGTAGACGGCGACCATGTCCACCAGCTGGCTGTAGGACTGGTCCAGCCATGACGCGGCAGCGGGGTCACGCCGGGAGGCTGCGTCGTGCGCATGGGCGTTGGGATCGGTCGGCAGGACCCTGGCCAGCCACTGCAGGTACCCGATCCGCCCACCGGACTCGGCTGTCTCGCGCAGCAGGTACTCATACGCGGCGATCAGAGATTCCTTGTCGGCACCGTCCAAACCGCCGAAGTTCTTCTGGCCCTCGACCTCCAGGGACGCCACGAACATGCCCTCAGCGGGCTGGAGCAGCACCGCGATGTCCCCATACGCCGTCCTCGCCGAGATCCACTCCAATGATTCGGGGATCCCTGCCGGCTGCGCCACCGATGCGGGCGTACCGTCTCCGCGCCGACCCGCCAGCGGTGCCGTCGACCGGTACAACAGGGCCCCGTCGCGCAGCAGACGCCGGTAGGAGCGCCGGATCTCATACCACTTCAGGAAGGTGCGTCCTTTGTAGGGGACAAGGGTCGCCCAGGCGCAGCTGCCGGCCACTGCCAGGAAGGCGAGGATCTTCAGAACGGCGCCGGGCAGCGCCGCGAGCAGAGCGACGCTGAGGGCGACGCCGCCGAGGAGGACCAGTTGCTCGTCCATTTCGAACCTGCGCCCCAGCAGGCCCCGCGGGCGAGGCCTTGGGAAGGAAAAGACACGGTCCACTACGGCTCCTTTCACAGACGGGGATGTCGGCCGTCACCGGCCGGGCGGGGGAGGCGGGGGAGGCGGGGGCGGCGCTGGGGGAGGCGGGGGAGGCGGGGGCGGCGCTGGGGGAGGCGGGGGAGCCTGAGGCCCCGATGACGGTGGGGGCGGAGGCGGTGACGGTGGTGGAGATGCAGACCCGCCTCCACTTCCGCCGCCGCCTCCGCCCGAGCCCGCCCCAGCGCCGCCCGAGGGACGGGAGCCGGAGGATGCGCCCTCCCCGCTCGTGTTGCCGGAACCGCCGCCCCCGGAACCGGAGGAGGAGCCGGATTGCCCCGCCCCCCCAGCGTTGGTCACGCCGTTGGCGACTGCTCCGCCGACCTGGTTCTGGGTCTTGCCGATCCCTTGCTTGACGGCCATGCCGGCAGCTGACGGACCACCGGCCGCAGCAGTTCCAGCCCCTCCGGCGCCGCCACCTGCCGCACCGGCGGGCGACGCGCCCTGCGCACCGCCGCCCTGCTGACCCTGCGCACCGCCGCCTTGCTTCTTCTGCCCCGCGCGCTTGCTCAACACGTCGTCAGCAGCGGCCCCCGTCTGGCGGCTGCGGCTGACCATGTCGCTCTTGGCGGACTGCATGGACTGGATTTCGTCGCCGACGAATGGCAGGAACTTGGCGACCTGGAAGGGCATCAGCAGTGCCATGAGCATGAGCGCGACAAAGGTGATCGCGCCACCCAGGGCTTGCGGAATGGTGACCTTGTCCGGGTCAGTCGCTCCGTCGAGGATCGCGCCGGCCAGCGCCAGCGCCAGGTAGATCCCCAGCTTGCTGAAGATGATCCCGCCCATGATCCCCACCCACCGGCGGGTGTGTCCCCACAGGTCCTTGTCGACCAGCCCGGAGAACACCAGCGGGCCGAAGATCAGCCCAAGCAGAATCAGGGCATCCCGGAAAATCAGCATGATCCACAAGCCGAACACGGAGAACATCAGCATCAGCAAGATGGGAAGTGCGATGATTCCCCCCAAGCCCGAGGCTGAGATCTTCGCGAGGAGTGCGAATACCATGACACCGACAGTCCCAAGCTCGGCCCAGTAGTCACCGAGAATGGCCTCGGCGAACCCGTCCACCAGCTCCACCGTGTAGGCCACCGCCGCAGGCGCAAAGCCCGATACGGTGACGGCCGCCATGAGATAGCCGATGTTCTCCATCAGCGCCTGGCCGAGGGGGACACCGCGTACGGCCCGTTTGACCACGGAAATCATCCACATGATCGCTGTGAGGACCGTGGCCATTCCGAAGACCAACCCATAGAGCCGAAGGAAGCCTGGGTTGCCCCAGTTGATGTCCATCACTGGTGCTTCCCCTTTGGCTGCTTGCCGCGGTCCCTTCCCTTGAGCGAGCCGGGATTCTTCCCCGTGAGCTCCTCACCGAAGGCCTCGAAAAGTCCCTGTGTCCCCGTACGCAGCTTCTGTTCGATGTAGCCGAGCGGGTCGGATGCGAAGTCCACGGCGCCGTTCACGGCGCCACCGACCTCGTCGACCGCCGTGTAATCCTTGCTGAACTTGACGACCCCGTCTGCGCCCTTCTTGACGAGGTCCTCGCCTTTCTTTACGAGCGGGCAGACTGTGGCGCCGCCCGGGAGGGAGCACGGGCTCCAGGCGGCGTGCGCCTCGGGGGCTGAGGGCGGTGCGACAACGAGTCCGGTCGAAAACAGGGCCGCAACGACAGCGCGTGCCACCCACCGCCTCGCGGATTCAGCCTGCATACGGCGGAGCATCGAATTCCTCATTCGCTGTGCGCAGATCGCCGGTGGAGGTGGTGGCTGAATCGGAAGCAACGAGCGGTGTCGGGCCTTCCGACCTGCTGATGGTCGCGACCTTCCAGTCTTTGTCCTGCCACTGCAGGAGGAGGGTGTAGGTCGACCAGGTCCCCGAGACCGGCATGGGCGACTCTTCACGCGGCACGCCGACGATCTCGCTCATCCACACGTCGACCGTGGCCGTAGAAGAGGAGTAGGACCCGAGTCGGGTCCCCATGGGCGCTGACCGCATCACCAGTTGCGGCGCCGCATTCGAGGTGAGCCCGAGTCCCTGCAGCAAAGCCTCGGTCGCCTGGCCATCCTGTTTGAGCTGACCTGCCCGAGCCTCGCGAGTCATCACGGTCTCCACCACCTGCCGCCGCAACGCCTCGTCGGTGAAATAGCCCGGGCTGGAACGTGCGGTCTGGTAGTTCACAGCAGCCGCGACTGCACCGGTCCGCGTACGCGGATACGCCACAGGCACGCCGTTCCTGACTTTCTTCGCGCTGGCGCTGGACCCGCTGCCGCCGGGCTGGCTGGTCGGCGCTGCAGACGTGTCCGGTTCCTTCTCCGACTGCCCCCCGCCGCCGAACAGACTCAGCAGGATCCCGAAGAGGAGGACGACGCCGAAGGCGATCGCTCCGATTTTGGCGCGCCTCCACGGTGACGGGTTGCCAGATCCCCTGGGATCAGCCGCCGATGGGGGAGTGAAGCTCCGCGTCCCTGACCACGGTGTCGGCTTGCCAGGCATCAGATTCCCATTCCGTAGACAATTCCGAAGATTGTTGCCATGGACGCGATGACGAACAGCCCAAGAAGAGAACTGGCCACCATCGTCTGACCCTTCTTGGTCTCCATCGTGTTGTGCTGCTGATTTCCCACACGAATATGCACAGCCCCAACGATGGAACTCCCCAGAAGGAACAGAATGGCGCCAGCCATGATGACGCCGATCACAGTCCTCGCACGGTCACCCAACGCTCCGAACTCGGCCCATTCCGGCGCAATGTCGTCGACGAGACCACCAATTCCGGCGGCGATGGTGATGAACTCCTGCGCTGCGTGCACGAAACCCTCCCAGGCTGCGTAAGCCTGCCCCAGTCCGCACGGAGGACCTGGACATCCGGTCATAGAGAGGATCCGGGCATCACACCGAAATACGCGGCCCCTGGCCCCGGACGTTGATTACGCGAATCACCGTTCCTGCGATTGCATTGACGCATCCGGAGGCAAGTGCCATAGAATCCGACGCGAGTTGTCGACTCCCCTGCTGCTTTCACTCGGCGCAGACGTTAGCCGCGCACCAAGCGGCTAAGAACCAGCGCATTTACAGCCCTGGGACGCTCGGGTATCCGGACGCACCCCATGGAACGGGAACTACGTGCCTCGTCCCACAGGGCGGGACATGTGTCGATGACTGGGGATGGGAAATGAGCAAAGGCGCCGGCATAGCCGCAGGCGCGGCTGCGGCGGTATGCGGAGTCATCCTTCTGCCGCTGATCTTGGGAACAGGAGGGATGAAGGACGGCGCCGCCTGGGAGGACTCCTGCACTGCAGCCACATCAGCAGACCAGGCCGCGGACGAGCAGCGCAACGCCGCACCACCTTCCACCGCGGGAGGCAAGGTCAGCGTCCCGCTCAACCCTCAGGGCCGGCAGAAATCCCGCAAATGGACCCAGGAGCAGACCCGCTGGGCAAGCGTCATCACCAGCGTCGCCCGCAGCCGCGGACTCGCTCCCCGGGGCGCAGTCATCGGAGTGGCAACGGCCATCCAGGAATCAATGCTCGACAACATCAACTACGGCGACCGCGACAGTCTCGGGCTGTTCCAGCAGCGACCATCACAAGGGTGGGGCACTCGCGCTCAGGTAACCGACCCGGTGTATGCCTCCAACACCTTCTACAGCCGCCTGGCCAAGCGACCGAAGTGGGAGAAACGCCCATTGACCGTCGTTGCCCAAGAGGTCCAGCGCTCCGGCTACCCCACTGCATACGCGAAGTGGGAGAAGGCCGCAGGCGAGCTCGTGGCCAAGAGCTGGGGCAAGGGCGCGGTGCTGACCACCACCTCCGGCTGTGACCGAACCGGCAACGTTGCTCACACCAGCAGGACCGGCGCGTGGGCCCTTCCAGTGGAGGACTCCCACATCAGCACCCCCTACAAAGCCGGTGGCTCCGCCTGGTCATCCGGCTACCACACAGGGGTGGACTTCCCCGTGCCCGTCGGCACCCGCGTCCAGGCCGTCGGGACCGGCACCGTCGTCGAAGCAGGCTGGGGCAGCGCATACGGCAACAACATCGTGATCAGGATGTCCGACGGCAAGTACACCCACTACGCCCACTTGGCCAAGATCTCCGTGGCCCGTGGGCAGAAGGTCACAGCCCACAAACAGATCGGACTATCCGGCAACACCGGCAACAGCAGTGGTCCCCACCTGCATTTCGAAGCCCGCACCGGGCCCGCCTACGGCTCCGACTTCAGCCCCCTCGCCTACCTGCGCAGCCACGGCCTCAACCCCTAACACCTCCACTCATGAAGGGAGTATGGGCCACCAGGCACGACTGCGGTGCCCGGCCGCCCAGCCGACACCATGACCCACCACCGCGTCCGCATCACCGGCATTCACCAGCTACTCATCGACGACGAACTCCAAGAGATTCCGGAAGGCGTCGACCACCAACAGGCCGCCCACCACTTCCTGTACCTCGCAGCAGCCGGCGCCGGTGCCCCCGTGCTCGCCCACGTCGTCGACGAGCGGAGCGGGGCCAGCTTCGAGTTGAAGGTCAATCCCGACGGGTCCACCCAACCGCCGGGCGCCCCGCCCTCACCGACCACCCCTGAACACGCCGAGGACCGCTTTGCGCAGCGCATCGCAGCCGCCCAGCAGGCGGGCCGAGCTCGTGACTTCGCCACCGCCGTCGCAGCCGCCGATGACATCCTGCGCGAGCTGACCGCGGAGGACGGCGACACCGCACCGACCACTCTGAAAGCCGCGCAGTTCCGCGCAGATCTCGCCTACCTAAGCGGTGATTCCGCCTATGCCACAGCGTCGTGGACCTGGATCGCCCTCGCCTGGTTCGACCGCCTCGGCCCCGGGAAACGCCTCACACAACAGGCTGCCTCGCGGGCCGCCGCGTCCTGGATACAGCTCAACGCCACGGACGCAGCACGCCTTGCACCCGAACTCCTCGACATGCTGCTCGAAGTCGCCGCACCCGAGCGCACAGCCACGATCAGAGGTCAGGTCCAGCAGCGCCTCCAGGAGCTCACGAGCCGTAACCTTTGAGCCCCAGTTGGCTATGAACAGCTACCCCGTTGGGTATTGACAATGGGCTGAACGCTACTCCTGCTATGGTCTTTTGATCGCGACACTTTCCAACATCGCTGTCGCTGTACACCGACCACACGGCGGAGAGGGGCGAGGTCGATGAGCGCACGGCATGTCCTGAGCACCTCTCTCCAGCTCGTTGCCGTCTGCTGGATCATTGTCATGGCTCCGACGCTCTTCATCATCGTGAAGTCCCGTGGCGGCGTAAGCATCGAGATGCTGGGAGTCCTCGCGATGATCGCCGTCGGCTTCGCCGCACTAGTCTTCGCGCGCCGCTTGGCCACGGGCCGCTGGCGCCGCCAGTGAGGCAGCCGGCCGCGCCTCGCCCTATCGAGGGCCCAAGAACTGGAAGATCCTGCGCGACTGCCGCCTGAAGGGCGACGGCGTGTTCTGGGCCACCAGCAGCGTCGCCCACATGCACAACCTCGCACTCAGCCAGACCTGATCACAGTGCTACCAAGGGGGCTTTAGTCGCCTGCGGCGTCGGCAACGGCGCGGAAGAGCCGCTCGGGTTCCTCAGCGATCCGGTTGCAGACGTACAACCACCACTCGGTGCCGAACACGACGTACTCCCGGGTGGGATGACCCTTGGCGCGCATGACGGCGAGCCGGCCGGGCCCGAGGCCGAGCAGGGTCTCGAACTCCCAGGGCACGACCCCGGTGCGAGGGCGGCCGGTGAGCATGCGATCCAACTCGCCTAGCAAGTCCCAGTCGTGGGTGGCGAAGGAGCACAGGTGGTCGCTGTCGAGCAGGGCGCCGGCGCAGCGTAGGTACGCGTCGCGCAGCTCGCGGCTGCCGCGCGGGAAGGCGATCGTCTCCGGCTCCAGGAAGGCGCCCTTGACCAGGCGGATCCGTCCAGGGCGGGACAGCAGGACGGGCAGGTCGTCGGCGGTCCGATGCAGCCGGGCCAGGATGGTCACCCCGACGTGGTCAAACTGCTCACACAGCGCCCCGTGCACGTCGAGCACGGCGTCGGCACGGTCCGAGCCCTCCATCGAGATCATCATCTCCTGGCCCGCCGCCACCGTCGCCTCCGCGAGCCGCCGGGCGTGGCGCAGCGCCAGCGCGGGATCGATGGCGAGGCCGATGTGGGACAGATCCAGGGAGACGGAGCAGTCGTGCCCGGCTGCGGCCAGGCTCTTGCTCAGCGCCACGAAGGCGTCCGCCTCGGAACCGGCGCGCTCGGCGTCGTGGCAGCTCTCGCCCATGAAGTCCACGGTGGCGCGATGCCCATCCCGATTGATCTCGGCGATACGCGTCAGCGCCTCGGACGCCGTCTCGCCCGCCACATACCGGCGGGCTGCGCGCCAGACCAGCGGGCCGAGCACCGGGTCGGTCGGGATCTGCGCCTTCCACTGCTCGTTGAGCGCCAGCTTTCGGAACACGTCGGCGACCCGGGGGAGGAGGTCGCCGTCCTCGGTGCGGGCCGCGTCTGCCTGGGTCATCTGCCACACCTCACCGTTGGGGGTCAATTTTCCCCGCAAGCTAACCGAACGATCGGTCGGGCCGCAAGGGAAAAGTCCATCCTTGCGGATGATCCCCCCCAGCCGCCTGGACGTCCGCCAGGCGCTGCTGGAACTGACGTGACAAAGCCCGGTGAACAACTCCGCCCAAAGCAGCACCGTCCACGAGTTCCGACCCAGGCTTTAGGGGAGGCCCCGATCCGGACTGTGGTCCGGCCCTCAGATTTGCGCCATCCAGCTCCCCGTGCTGCTCTGGGAATGACAGGTTGTACAGCCAAGAGGCTGGTCGTTCGGCCCACTCGTGTCTGAAGAGCCCGATGACTCCAGGCACAGACAGGCCGGTCAGCTGACCTCACACAATCAGCAACCGGGACAGCGGCGGTCGCAACAAATTCAGGAATCTGCCCTAGCCACTCTCGCGGCCCCTGCCGGTTGTTCCCGCAGGGATACCTGTCCAACATTGGACGGCTTCAGCTGCTCCCATATTAATCAGCCCAGGGATCGCAAACTGCTCGATTTTATCGCCGCGCAGATTGAGACGAAGCGGATCATACCCACAGTCCATGTCGGCGCCGGTGTCAAGCCTCCCCAGCAGGAGCAGGCTGGCTGGAATGACAGGAGGTACGACCTTACCTGCGATGACATCGCCAAGAATCCAGTCCCCGTCGACATCCACAAAGGTAAGGGAACTGCGACAGGCGACAAGTTGGGCAGCGATGCCTATAAACGCTGGGAGGTGAAAGTCCAGCAGATCGTCCACGGGTCCCTCCCCAAACTCGGAAAGGTGACTGCCGTACTCTTCTCCTGCAGCCCCCAACCGAGCAACTTCGCCGTGCAGGAGCTGCATGTATATCGCACGGATGATGGCAACAAGATAGGCCGCACGCCAACCTTCGATGTCTCCGGGTTGTCGCCGCAGTACCAGGAGAAGACCGTGGCCTTCGAGAACGGTCACCTCGCCTCCGACGTCAAGTTCTACGGGCCAGACGACGGCCATGCCACAGGCCCCTCGATACGGCGCCATGTCACCTGGACATGGAATGGCCAACGATTCGATACGCATCACGCCGAGCCCGAGGCGGAGGCCCCAGGGCGAGTTGACCTGAGCCGCCAACCCATCACCGTCGATGGAATGGGGCCCTTGAAGATGGGCATGAGCCGAACCAAAGCAGAGAAGGCAGTAGCTGCACCCATACCGGATGGCCCCGGAGGGCCGCACTGTACGGACCTCACGGTAAAGGGCGGGCCGGAAGGACTAGTTCTGCGATTCGCACGGGACAAGCTTGTCGCGATCTCCGTGTTGCCATCTGGAGCGACGTCGATCTCAACAGCCTCTGGAATTCACCGCGGCAGCACACGGGAAGAAGTGCTACGAGTATACGCCGGGCAGATTTCATCCCATCCCATCGATTCATCCCATCCCGAGGGTGGCGAGGAGCTCGTCTTCGCGCCCAAGGCTCCCGAGTTCAAGAATAAGATCATCAAGTTCCACACGACGGACGGCAAGGTGGAGACCTTCATCGCCGGGGACCGGAACTTTGCGGAGCTTCTCCCATGCGGCGGGGACTGACTCCGACACCAGCACCGACCACGGGTAACCAACCCTGAAATGAGCAAGCCCGGAGACACGTCTGTCGCCTGACCATTTTCTGGCCCGGAGCTCGTCCGCACGGTAAAATGAGGAGCAGAGAGGCTCCAAGGTTAGATGTCGCGTCTCGTATGAACGCGCGGAAGAAAATATTGAAGGGTGTCGCATCGCCGTAAGGCGTTGCAGTAGTGGCGCAATTCAACATCTCTGGTGCACCGGAGTTCTCTACCCTCGGGGCCTCTCCCCATCCGCCGGAGGTCGTCACGTGTCTGAACACGCGGGCTTCGCTGTCGCGATCACCCTCAGAGAACGAGTGCTCAACGACTCGATCCTCCTCTCCTACCACGCCGGAAACGCCCCCCATCAGCTGGCCGGGCAAGCCGGTCGTATTCCAGGTGATCCACCACCGGTGCGCGTCGACTTCTTCCTTGAGCCCCCGCGCATTCACTGTTCGGGCGACGATCCGGATCGATTTACCGTGCTACTCAGCGGCTGGGGGCGGCTGACGATCGTCTGGGGTGGCACGAACCACGTGCGGACCATCCGGTGGAGTATGCGCCTGCTGGTCCGCGCCCGGTTCGTGGTTGCCGACACGGAGATCAGGCTTAGACCCGAGCCCGGGGACGTGACGCTCGACGATTGGGAGTTCGACGTCCTGGCCGGTGCGGCGTATCCGCCCGACGTCGACCTCTACCTGCGGGGCGGCATCTTCGCCGACCGCTTGCAGGCCGCGGCAACGAACGCGATCGCCTCCCGGCTCTTGGACTTCCCGCCGATAAACGCCGACTTCCTCGGGCCGGTCGTGCAAGCCGCAAACATGGAGACCGGCGTACGGGTCGTGGACGGCGCGATCGTCGTAGGACTCGACATCATGGCCGACGACATCACCACCACCGGAGACGCAGGACTGCTCGCCGACTTCGCGAGAAACAACGACATCGCCGCGGTGACCAATCCTGTCGCCGTCCCAGTCATCATGCGGAAGGCCGAGCAGAGCGTTCGCGACGAGGCCGCGAGCCGCGGCGCCACTCTTGAGCGCCTGACCATCACCGCGCAGGAGGGACACTTCCGAGTGGCGGGCCGGGCGAGTCATTGGGCCGGTTCCGTCTCGTTCTCGCTGAGCGTGATCCCGGTCATGTTCGGCTTCCGGCCGGGTGCCTTCTTGCCGTTCCCCAAGAAGACCGTGGTAGTCAAGGCCCGGACGTGGCCCGCCCTTGCGTTCCGTACCGCGGACGTCGACGTCAGCGTCGACCGAGCCTCGTGGGTCGTCCTTGTCGAGGCCGTGGGCGCACTCCTGGGCGGTATCGTCCCAATGATCATCGAAGACTTCGTTCGCCGAGTGACGGCGCAGGTGACCTTCGCTGCGAAGAACACCCAGGTCCAGGCACCGGTGCCGCGGGTCCGACGACTACCCCCCCTGGTTCCCGGCGACCCCGCCGTCCGCGTCGAGATAGCGGAGTTCGAGATCCATACGACCGGCGTGTTCACCGGCATCACGCTCCGGCCCGAAGCGACGCCGCCAGCGTTGACCGGGCTGACCTCCATCCCTCAGGACATCGATCGCAGTCTCCTCGAGTACCGCGTGCAACTACCCCTGGATCTCCTGCAGGACGACCCGATGTTGCGCATCCGGTGGACGATCATCGATCTCGACTCGGGAACCGTCCTCGTCAACGATGACAATGTCGCGAACGGCCGGCTTTCGTTCGAGTTCGTCCCGGCCGTCATCGGCGCAAGCACAAGTCGATTCGGCATCATGTGCCGCGTCTACCGCACGCTCGGCGCCCACATCACCGACTACCTGAACGACGGGATAAGGCTCGACGTTCATGCGCCGCTCCCGCCAGGTTCGTACGTGAGGTGGCGCTACAGCGTGAAAAACCCGCAGGTCGCCTACAGCGAGCGCGGCAGTAGCTGGTGGTACGCACACCCAAGCGAGCTGGTTGTCGACCGGTGGTCGGCCCTGCACCGGCTCGACAAGCCCTGCAAGATGGTCACTCGGCGGTCAAGATACGCGCAGCGCAGGGTCGAGTATCTCGATGCCCTCCCCTTCCCCGTGAAGTACATCCTCGATCGACGAGACACTGTGTGCGAGTACTGCTTTTTCGGCGGTCCGGGAAAGCTGCTGCCGTCGCTCTGATCACATGTGGCGGCTGAGGCGGGCCGTCCCCACCCGAGACCCGGTAGGGCAGCGACGATGCTCTGCTCTATGGCCATGTGACCCGCAGGACGGCTCGGGCGGGTGCGATCCTGCACGGCGTGGATCAGCTTCGGCGCCGCAGGCACGCCAATCAGGTCAAGAAGCTCTGCTGCAGTGCTGCACCTGCTCCGAGCCGATCGCACTGCCGGCTGTCCCTCGTTCGAGCAATCTCTGGTCACCGACCCCTGTGCGGAAGGGAGAGTCGGTGCCGCGAGTCGAGGGCCTCGCTCGCCTGCGGCGGAATGGTCAGGACGCCCTCGAGGAGCCGGCGGGCCTTGGCATACGCCGCTCGGCGTTCGTCGCTGGCACCGCCGGTGTCGAGGGCGGTTGCGAGCAGCTTTCGGGCCTGGTCGATGGCTTTGCGCTCGGCGGCGGGCAGATGCCGGGTACCGGTCTTGCGTGCATGGGCGTCCGCCGCCTTCCACGCCGTTTTCAAGGCGGCCACGGCCTGGCAGTAGGCATCGACGTCGTCGCCGCGTTGGGCGTCGTCGGCACCGTCGAGGGCGTGCAGGAGCGCTGCGGTCTGCGGCACGCTGACGTCCTCCAGGGCTGGCCGGTCCAGCCATTCGAGGACGTCGGCCAGGTAGCCCCCGTAGGCAGCGCGTACTGCGTCGTGGCCGACCTCCAATGCATCCCAGCGTGCGCGAGCGGCAACCGCCCGCTGTCGTTTCTCGGTCTCACGCTTCCGCCAGCGGGAGATGCCTGCGGAGCCGAGCAGCAGCACAACGACGGCACCCAGCCCGAGTGGCACCCACAGCAAAAACTCCGTCGGAATATGGAAGCCCCCGCCGTTTACTTCCTCGCGCGCGGGCTGGCCGGAGGGGGGCTTCCTCCTCGAACCCCCCAGCGCCTTCCGGAAGATGACGCCGAGCACGCTCGAGCCGACTCCCAGAGAAGTGCCGGTAACGAGCATGCTTCGGCCGTCCGGGACCAGGAATGGGCGCTCGAGGCGGCTTCCAATAGCTATCTTGCCCACGCCAGTCATCATGAGAATGACCCCGGCTAGGGTGCCCAGCCGGGGAGCCCAGGTGATGATGTCAGCCACGGGACCACTCTTGCTGAGCATGGAGCGGGCGTCGACGTCGGTTGCCCGTCCAGTCCGCCCGGCGGGAGTACGGTGGCCCGGGAGGACCGGCTGGAGGAACAGCGCCGTGTAGGGCAGCTGCTGATCCAAAATCCCGCGTTCGACGTAGGCGCTGGGCGGGGGCAGGTGACACGCCGTTCTCGCGGTTGCACACCCCAACGCAGTATGTCGGGGAGGGTGCCGTGACGTTGACGTTGCGCAGCCCCGCACTCCCAGCTCCGTCAGCAGTATGGCGGATTTTCCTGACTGCCGCACCATTCCGGGCCGTGTGTTCCGGCGGTCAGCTTGCGGCCGGGTAATCCGACAAGCTCAGGGCGGGGCTGCCAAGAGGGTTCGGGTGACAGCCGCATCAGGTCTTCCTAGCTCGTCGAAGATTGCCAGGGCCTCTTCCCAGCAGGTACGCGCCCGGGCGTATTGCCCGAGCTGCTGGAGAGCCTGGCCGAGCACTACCAGCACACGTCCGCGCCGCCAATCGCTGCCGACGTCGCTGAGCAGGACCAGCGCGCGTTCCGCATGGCCAACGGCCTGACCTGGCCGCATCGCGGCCAGCTCTGTCTCAGCGATCCGCAAGATCGTCATGCCCTCCCAGAAGCGTTGCCTATTTTCCTGGAACACGGCCAGGGCCTGACGTAGCGTCGCCAGCGCCTCGCTGTGGCGGCCGGCCTTCTGCAAGGCGATGCCGAGGACGTAGTAGCCGTTGCCCAGACGTAGTGTGGCCCCGAGTTCCTTATATGAGGCCACCGTCTGCTCGGAGACGGCGATGGCCTGCTCGATCTGGCCGCACTCGGTGTAGACCCGGCCGAGGTTACCGAGCGCGGCCGTCGCGCCGTAATTTTCGCCGTCGGAGCGAAAGGCATTGAGGGCTTGGATGAAGTACTCAGCCGCCTCCTCGTACAGGTGCAGATCGAACGCTGCTATGCCCTGCAAGTTCAGAGCATTACAGCAGGTCAGCGGATCTTGAGCAGCCTCGCCGAGGGCGAGGGCGCGCGCCGCCTCTACAGCTGCTTCCTCCGGGCGGCCGTACAGGTCGTGCACCATCCCGAGAAGAAAGCGTGCCCACCTTCGCTCCGGAGGTCCTTGAGGTGCTGCGCGCTGTCGGCCACCCGCCGTGTTGCCGACTCGTACTGCCGTGCGTATGCCCCTGACTCCATCAGCGCCTGCACAGCGAAGAGAACGTCGGTGGCCTTGTGCACCAGATTCGGATGGCTCGCGGCCTGCTGCACGGTGGCGTGTATGCACGGTCCCTCGGAGAAGAGCCAGTCCCGCGCGGGCTGGCCGTGGTCGAATAAGAGTCCGGCGCGGGTCGTCACTGCCATGTGTTTGCTCAGGCGGTGGCCGGGGTTCTCCAGCATATGGGTGTGGCAGGCGGTGGCGAGGTAGAAATCAAGGAGCCTCGATAGCGCGGCCTCGCGCTCACCGTCGGTGTCTTCGGCGGCGGCGCGGTGGCGGGCGTAGAGCCGGAGCAGGTCGTGGTAGCGGTACCGGCCCGGGCCGGCGGACTCCAGCAGGCTGACGTCGACCAGCGACTCCAGGAGCGCCTCGCTGGCAAGATCTTCGTGTGGGCGGTCGAGTACGGCGGCGGCTGCGGCGAGCGAGAGGTCGGGCCCGTCGGGGAGCGCGAGCAGCCGGAAAGCTCGTGCCTGGTCCGGGGACAGCTGGCGGTATCCGAGTGCGAAGGAGGTGTCGACGGCGCGGTCTCCGGCCTTCAGCTCGTGGAGTCTGCGGCGCTCGTCCGCCAGGCGAGCGGCCAGTGTGGAGACGGTCCAGGCCGGGCGGGTGGCCAGGCGGGATGCTGCGATGCGGACGGCCAGCGGCAGATAGCCGCAGGCGGCAACGAGCTCACAGGAGGCCTCGGGCTCGCACTGGGCGCGGTCCTCCCCAATGATGTGGGCGAGGAGGGCAAGAGCCTCATCACGGCTCATGACATCAAGGTCGATCAGAGAGGCTCCGTCAAGGTCGGCGAAGCGGGTGCGGCTGGTGATCAGAACCGCGCAGCCGGGGGCACCGGGCAGCAGGGGGCGGACCTGGGCGGCGTTGTGTGCGTTGTCCAGCAGGATCAGGACGCGGCGGTCGGCGAGAGTGGAGCGGTACAGCGCGGCCCGCTCCTCCCAACCTTCGGGGATGGCGGGATCCGGGACACCCAGAGACCGGAGGAACACATTGAGCACGGCTTCGGGCTCGACCGGGCGGGGACTCTGGCCGAGCAGATTCACATATAGCTGTCCATCAGGGAAGTGGCCGCAGACGGTGTGCGCCACGTGAATGGCCAGAGCGGTCTTACCCACGCCGCCGAGCCCCTGCACAGCAGAGACAGCCATCACCGCACCCTCGGCGCCCCCCAGGTGATCGCTCAAGCGGCCCGCGACCTCAGCCCGGCCGGTGAAGTCAGCTAGTGCTGACGGTAGTTGTGCCGGGCTTGGCGTGACGTGCGGTGCTAGGCCCTGCCTGGTCAAGCGCCTGTGGGTGGCGGTGAGTTCAGGGTCGGCGTTGAGGATGCGCTGGTGAAGCTCGGCCAGACTGGGGACTGGATCCACCGCCAACTCCTCGGCGAGCAGACGGCGGGTATCTGCGTACACGCCCAGTGCCTCGGCCTGCCGACCGCTGCGGTAAAGGGCGAGCATGAGCTGCCCGGCCAGGCGCTCGTCCAGAGGGTGTTGCTCGGCTCGCACAGGCAGTTCGGCCAGCACCTCCGAGTGGCGTCCGAGGCGGAGCAGGATGTCGTTGCGGTCCAGCTCCGCTGCCAGCTGTTCCTGGCCCAGGGTGGCACGCAGGGCGCTGAGCCAAGGAGTTTCCAGGGTCCGAACGCTTCACCTCGCCACAGGGCGAGCGCCTGCTCGGACAGGGCCGCGGCGCGATGGTCATCATCCAGTGCACGCGCTTGGTCGGCCAGCTCCCGGAAACGGTGCAGGTCCACCGCAAAGGCGTCTGCGGTGAGGACGTAACCGCCGGCCTTGCGCACGATATCCGCGTTGTCCGCGGCGGCGAGCGCTCCACGGAGACGGGAGAGATAGCTGTAGAGCGTGCCGCGGGCGCGCTGCGGAGGGCGTTCGCCCCATACCCGGTCCATGAGCCGGTCGACCGACACTGTGCGATTGGCGTCCACCAGCAGGGCCGCTAACACGCACTGCTGGCGCGCGTGTCCGAGGGACGCCGGCTCGTCGTTGATGCGCACCTCGACATCGCCGAGTACGCCGAACCACGTCCCCATTCCGCCCCCTTGTGGCTTCGGTGCTTCAGGCCGCGACACGTGTCATCTCGGGCCCCCTCAGGTGATTCCAGGTCCCCCCAAGGTATGCCCATCGGCGTCGCAGCACAGTGATGTCTGCCTGAGGGGGCCACACCGCCCCGGGCAGTTGCGGATCAGGAGCTGACACCAAGTCCAGTGCAGAACGGGAGGACGGCACGATCCGCGGCTGCCGATAGCTCGGTGTCACCGGGACGAGCAGCTCATGTCGTTCCCGGGGCGGATTCAGGTGCAAAGACAGCCATGCACGCACGCGGACCGCGATGGTCCGGGTCGGGTGCCGAAAGGATGGGGAAGCATGTCGATGAAGATCCGAACCGGGCTGGCGGTGGTCGCCGCAGTGGCCAGCACCAGCGCAACGCTGGCGACAGCATTACCGACGGCCGCGGGAGCGGAAGCGAAGACATCCGCCAGCCAGGCAGCAACACGTGATGGAGGCGTCTGGTATTTCAAGGCCAAGCACAGCGGCAAGTGCCTCACTGTCCACAGGGCCAGCACCGCCAAGGGCGCCGCAGTCAACCAGTACACCTGCCTGAACCGGCCGAACCAGCGCTGGAGGGTGCTCTACACCAGCCAGTGGGGAGTCGCCTATGTCATCGCCGAGCACAGCGGAAAGTGCATGGACATACAGGGCGGCAGCAAGGCCAACGGCGCCAAATTCATCCAATGGGACTGCAACGGCCGCAAGAATCAGATTTTCCATGCAAGGAACCTCACTGGTTATGTGGCCCTGAAACCCCTGCATGCGGGGCAAAAGTGTCTGGACATCCCGGGTGCGTCCCAGCAGAACAACGCGCAGGCGGTCCTGTGGAAGTGCAAGAACGTCAGCAACCAGCAGTTTCAGATGGTCCGTGCCTAGGTGCCGTGAGCCCTCGGAAAGGAGTGAGACAGTGACGAAGATCAGGCATCTCCCGGTGGTCATGCTGGCCGTGGCGAACATGCTGGGCTTGGCATCACCCGCCATCTCAGACCCTGCGGGAGCAGCGCCTATTCCAGGCGTGCACTACATCAGGCCGGCCCACGCATCCAACAAGTGCGTCACCGTGCACGGCTGGGACACCAGTACCAGGGCGAAAATCGATCAGTGGACCTGCCAAGGTCAGCAGAACCAGCGATGGAGCTTCATCGACAACGGTTACTTCCGGTACTGGGTGAAGTCCGAGTCCAGCAACAAGTGTCTCGACGGCGGAGACCTCAAGAAGGGCCGCAAGGTAATGCAGTGGCCCTGCCACAGCAGCGGCCTGAACCAATCCTGGCATCCCGTCTCCCGCGGCGGCAACACCTACTCGATCCACGTGGGCACCAAGTGCCTGGATGTAGAGGGCGGCAGTAAGAGCAACGGCGCCCGCCTCATCCTGTGGAAGTGCAAGAACGTCAGCAACCAGCGCTTCTATCTGCAATAGCGGCCGCCACGCAACGCGGTGGCGACCCGCTTCCCGGACCAGCCCGTACCCGGCAGTCTGGGAAGCGGGTCGCCCACTGTTCAGGAAATGACCTGCGGGCCCACACCTTGACCCGAACGCGGGCCGCTGCACCGCTGAATTCCCGCCAGGCGGGAGCAGTGGACGAAATACTTCCGCTCGGCGGGAGAGACGGTGCATCGATCGCATTTTTCGTGGCGACATGCGGACACTGCGGAGCATGCCGAAAGTACTGATGAAGAACACGCGTGCACTGTCCGTCCGGCGCATTGCCACCGCGCTCGCTTGCGCCGCGGTACTGATGCCGCTGGCGGCCTGCCAGGGGGATGCCGACCCAGCGCCCGCAGGTGACACGAACCAAGCGAGCGATGACCTCGGGGCTGGGACACGGGCTCAGCCGAACGGAGTCGAGAGGCTCCCCGCCCGCGAGATCTACGAAAAGGGCACCCAGGCGAATGCCGACGCGGGCTCGTTCCGGGAGAGGATGACGCGCAAGGACGCCAAGACCGACATCCGGATCTCCGCCACGGAGTGCGTAGGGACAGTCGAAAAGCAGCGGATCGGCTCATTCGAGATCATCCGCAAGGGCAACGACGTCTGGGCCAAGATCGACACAAAGTTCGCCGGCTTCGCCAAGGCCAGGGGTGCCTCGCTCCCCGCCGGTAAGTGGATTCATGGCCCGCAGAGTAACGGGCTGATGAGGGGGCTGAGCAGCTACTGCCACCACGAGCGGTTCACCGCCCCCGACAAGGCATCCACCAAGATGACCAGAGGCACGGTCGCACAGGTGGACGGGCATTCCGCGGTGCCGGTGACGACAAAGTCCGAGGACCGGTCGCTGGCCTTTTACGTCGCGACCACAGGCAAGTCGAACATCGTCAAGCAGGAGAGCACAGGTGTGAGCAAGTACGGGGACATCGTGTTCACCGAATTCGGCAAGCCGGTCGGCGCAAAGGCGCCGACCGGCGAGGTCATGGAAGCGCCGAACTGAAGCCGGTACGGCCTCGTCGCTGGCGCCGCGTCGGACCGCGGCCCAGCGGCATCCGTGCACCGCTCCGTGCACCCGCAAGCTGAGCGGTGAAAGCGCCACAGTACGAGTCGGTGGCGCCCACGCCAAGGTGGACACACTGTCGGATACGAGGTCGAAGCGGCGAAGGAGCGCGGACCGTCCGGCTGACCAGCTGGTTCCCGAGCGCTGCCCGAGAACCACCCGTATCGCGAATGGAATCCGTCAGAGGAACGGTCCTAACAAAGGAGAAGGCCAGTCATACCCGCAGGCCTTGCGGCTGCAGGATTTAGCGCCCAACTCGTCGGCTGGGCCCGTGTCGATGACTGGCCTTCCTCTTCAGTTAAGCACACCTTCTCCGCCCGCCGTCGACACATCGGCCGAAATACCGGTCACGGCTGGCCCGGACAGTGCCTCAAGGAGACATTGCGTACGGAACGGCGCGACGATCCAGGCTTCGATGACGTGGCCCAAACGGTCAACGGCGTCAGGGTACTCAGCCACGCCAGCGCGCCGAGCAGCGTGCTCCACAGCCTCCGGCTCAGCTGGGAGCGGCTCGCGATCCGACAGACATAGCGCACTGCGGCGCAGCTGTTGGAATGACAACGGAGTCATGCCTGCCGGCCCTTCGAGCCCACGGAAGCCGTCGTAGCAGTAGAGCGCCATCAGCAGTGCATCACGCTCCGCCCGCAGCTCGGCCTCGCGACCGACGCTGGCCACGCTCAGATCCACCGCATACCGGCGGCGCCACCTGGGATCGTCGGCATGCGCACCAAGCTCCTGGCGCACCTCCTGGCGCGCCACAGCGGCCAGCTGTTCCCTGTCGGGCAGGGGCATGAGGAGCTGGGAGACCTCTGCCCGAGTGCGGGCGATCTCGAATGCTTCAACCACAGCGGGCAGCCGGGCGCCGGCATCCGGGATGCGCGGGATACCGGAACGCTCGGCAGCTTCCTGCAGAGCCGCCAAGTCGTTGGCCGAGGGCAGCGGTGACTTGGGCGCCAGCCCCAATGCCTTCCACCGCATCTCCACCATCTGGCTTCGGGCGATGCCGAGGGAGGTATGCAGCCCCTTGACCCCATCGTGCAGATGCAGCGACATCGCCATAGCCATCCGCTCGTGCCCGAGGGAGCCCACCGACGAGCGCGCATCACGGTTGACCTCCAACACTCTGCGCAACCGTCCCGGAAAAGCAGACTCAGCCGAGATCTCGGCCTCGACCTGTGCCCGTGCGGCAGCCCGAATCTCGTCAAGGTCCGGCGGTGGAGGCGCTACAGGCCGACCTCCCCGGGTGGTCGGCCTCAGCGTTGCAACCTCGATGCGCTGCCCAGCCAGCGCGAGTCGCAGAGCCCGCCCCACCGAATGATGCGAAGGCGAGTGTGACCGCCCTCGCTGCGCCATGAGCGCTGCCGCCTCACGCTCGGCACTGGCTCGCAGCGTGGCTGCGCGCCGTCGCCGCGCAGGCCCAACGGGCACCTCCCGCAGCTTCTCGCGCACCTGGTGCGCCGTGACACGCAGCGGTACGACGAAGGGACGGCCCCCTTCCTCGGCGGCCCCGGCCACCTCCAGCACCGAACGAGCGACTGCCAGCGCGCAAACCAGTTCCGGCAGCCGGACCGCAGCATCGGCTACTTCCTCGACCCCGGCTCTGCGGGCCGCCAGGGCTCGTTTGGCCACACTCTGCGCAGGGATGATCGCGGTGTCCGTACCCGTACCCAGGGCGCGGCGATAAATCTGCTCCACACTCCAGCGACTGCGCAGGGTCCGCTCACTGAGCTCGCTGATGCTCATCCCATCGCCGTAAAAGAGCAGCGAGGCGACGAGCCGGTCCTGCTCAGCTCTCAGCCGCTCGAGAGTGTCCTTGGCTTCTGCCCGCAGGGCCTGAACTCGTGCCCTGCGGCGATCCCACGCTTCGGCGGCCGCCAACTCATCCAGTTCGTCAGCGGCTGCGAGCGCAGCATCCACGATGGCCGAGAAGTCCGGGTAAGGGACGGCGGTTGCGGCACGGGCCTGTGCAGGCATCAGTAGATGTCCTCACCAACACGGAGCGGGTACGACCAGGCACAACATCCTGCCCGGCGCCGCGACGAACAGTACACCGGGCCCGCTGCCGGGCATCTCCGGCGGCCGCGGGGCTCCCGTTCGCCACCGGGCCGTGGCTGCCCGTCCCGCTGCAAGGGACTGCTCAGCAAGTTCTTTCGCGAACGGACTCACCCCCTGGACCAGCACCACCAAGGTCCATTGCCGGTCCCGGGCGCCCAACAGAGCCTGCCAGTACTGCCCGCCTTCCTTCGCACGAGGAGTACGGCCCATGCCTGAGCCCGCCGCCTACCCCGAAATCTGGGCCGACCGGCTCACGACACTGAAGGACTCTGCGCACCAACGTGTCCTCGCTGCCCCCATGCCGGCGGCCGCCATGACTCAACTCCTCGAGACGGGAAGAGCGACCGAGCTCGGCCCCTTCGCCCAGAGCCCGGTCAGGTACCTGGACCGCTGGTGGCGCGAGACCGAAGGAGAGGGATGGGTCGCCCTCGACGCCGAGGGCAGCGCCCAAGTCGACAGGCACGCCGAGCGCTACTGGGCCGCGACGCGAATTACGACAACACCCGCCGGGGCGCCGGAGACGGACATAGCTGTACCGCCCCCTGACACCGGGGTGCGGCTTCCCCGACGGGGGACGGCATGAGCATCCCGTCCGGCCCCCCGCACGAACGGAACGTGATCAGCGGCCTGCTGCGTAACGAATTCCTCGCCCACGAGCAGCTCACCACCGACCGCCACGCCCTCACTCCGCAACCCTGGCTCAAATCGAAGCACTTCCAAACAGGGTGGCTCGGCGAGATCTACGACGTGCTCGTCCACGGCGGCCTCGTCGACATCTACCAGCATCTGACAGCACACCCGGGCACAGACCGCACAACGGCCGTCGTCCAGATCGTCACCCAGCACATGTGGCGGCGCTATGAGGAAAAAGCCCTCGCCGGACTACCCGGAGAGGCACTGGAAGATCCGCAGTTCTGGCAAAGTCTGCAAGGCCAGCTGCGCGACATGGCCGACCCCGACCGGCCGACCGACCTGCGGCATGTGCGGCACGACGCCTACGCCATCCTCCAGCAGGCACCCGGCCCCCCTTCTCAGGCGTCCGGTCAGCCCTCCCGGCCCCGGCAGCGGGACGAATGGGGGCTGTGGGGCGAACTGGCCGTCATCGACGCGGTGATCGACAACCCCGCATGGGGCCGCCCCGGCCACGACGCCAAATTCTGCTACACCCCCTCCGACCCCGAGGCGTCACCGTACTGGCTGCAACCCCAGGACTTCAGCGACCATACCTTCGCTGAGGTCTGGGACGCCCTGGTGACCGGGCCCGACCCCGCGGTCGCACTCCCCGAGGCCTCCGACCCCACCCTCAGACCCGAACAGCGCCGACAGGCCATAGCCGAACACATCTGGCAGCGCCTGTGGCACAACGACCGTGCACGCGCCGCTGACGATCCCATGGCTGCCGCCCGCCTGAAAGACGACACCTACCCCGCGCTCTGGACGTTTCTGAACGGCGGCAGCCCGAACCTCCATTCCAATCCGGAGCTTGCCACGCACTACGCGGTCGAGCACGTCCTCGAACCCAGCATCCCCTCCGCGATCCACGCTCTCGCCGGCCAGGTGGCTTCTGACGGACAGATGGACGCCTCACTGCCGGACGTGGCGGCGAAACTCAGCGAAACACTGGCCGCTCTGGACGCCCTGAAAGAACGCATCAACCAAGGACCGCGAACGTCCACCACCTACAGCCCGGCTGACCAGGGCCCCGGCGCAGTGCCCCAGACCAACAACGGCTTCGCTGACCTCGACAAAGAGCGACGTGTCGTTCTCTCCCTGATCAGCGACCCCACGCAGTTTGCAGCCGACTGGCGCGTGCAGCGGCTCCATCGCCACGACTTCACCAAGCCTGAGCACCGCTATCTCTTCCAAGCATCAAAAAACTCCCTCAACCAGCAAGGACTACCCCACGACCCCGCGCTCCTGGCCCAGGAGGCCGCCCGGCTCGCCCACCACGACCGAGCCGCGCCGCTGAACACCATCGAGCTGCTCCAACTCCAGCAGGCCGCAGCCTCCCAGCAGGCGCCAGCTGCGGCAGGCCAGGCAGCAGGACACCTCATATTCCTCACCGTGCGCCGCGCCACACAGCGGGCCAGCACCGTCATGAGCACTGCAGCCAACCGGCGTGGCGCGCACCCCGGCCACCTGATCGACCAGAGCCGGGACCAGATCGTCCAGGCCACCAACGAAGCGCTGCGCTACGACTACGCGCCCGCGCCGGATCGGCCCAACACCGCCGCACCCGCAGGGTGAGCGGGCAACCCGCAGGACCTGAAGGGAGAGGAGAACCGTGGCCATCAGCCAGCCCGCATCCGAGTCGCACGACGGGCACGGATCCGATGGCAACATCGTCCAAGCAGCGATCCGTTGGTTCGATAGCGACACCGCTCCAACGCCTCAGGTCAGCCGTCGCGGAATCCGCGAACCCAGGGCTCCCGGGACTCTCCTCAGCACCGCCCGCGCCGCTCTGGAACTCGACCAGCTGCGCCCTGGTGCCGGGCACCAGCGTCACGGGTCCGCCGAGGAAGATGCCGCCCTGGTGCAGGCACAGGTGAACTGGCTCATCCGCCGCCTACCAGCAGAACACCACCCGACCGCACTCGACAGCGCGCAGCAAGTCGGCCGTGCGTGGGGCGTCCTGATCGGCGGAGCCACCAGCATGACCGGAGAGGCTGGCATCCTGCCCACTGATCAGGTCTTGGCTGCCTTCCGGCACAGCACCAACCTGACCCTCGAAGCCGCCGAAGAGCTGGTGTTCCAGGCGCGAGAGACCGCCAAAGCCTTCAACCGCGCGGACGCCCTCGCACCCTACGATCACACGTCCCAGGAGAGACTGATCGTTGATTGGCACCGGCTGGCAGCGTGCGGCCCTGAACTCCCTGATGCCGCCAGGCTCGCAGAAGATGTCCTCGAGCTGCTGGAAGCACGCGCATCGGCCACCATCCAGCGAGACTGGATGACTCCCTCCGAACAGTTCGTCGCGGACCGCTACGAAACACTCGCACGACTCAACACCACCCTCGAGCCACTTGCGCGTCTACTACCGGCGGCACCGTCCCCTGCCTCCACCGCCATCCTCGTGCAACTCGCCGCTCCACCACGGCAGGATGAGCTCACCGAGGCGGCCACCGCTGCCGCACGGGCCCGAGCGGTCGCCGACTGGTTCAACAGGAAGGGCGCCGCCGAACCGAGCAGGCCCCACATCGTCGAAGCGGTCGTACCGCGCATGCGGACCATCACCAACTTGAGCATCGCCCTGGACCACCTGCTGCACCCAGGGCGCCCCACAGGACCGGATCCGCTCGCCTCTCCCCGGGTGACTGAAGTCTTGCGACGCCTGACCGCGCTGCCCGTGCCGGAGATCCGCCTGCCACAGCCTCCGTCTACCGGCCGACACCCAACACCCGGGCACACAGACCAGCACCAGCACCCGCCATCCACCGGGCCCAGCGGACCGCCGCTCCCCGGCCCGTGACCGGTCTCATGCCACGCGCCAGAACACGACCTGACACGCCACTGATGAACCAACGCGATCGCGTGTCCCGCAACGGTGACCGCGTGACCACCTCGGCATCGAGACACCCTCAAAGTTCGCCCTTGCCACACTAATCACCGGGCTCCGTACGGTCCTTACCGCCGGTCTTGGTCGATCTCCGCCCAGATCCCACCGGCCCCAGACCGCGCATCCAGGAGCTCATCATGCCCGCGACACCCAATCGTCCCCGGCCCCCTTCCCGGACAGGAACCACCTCTTCCGACAAGCCCCGGCAGCTCGACAGCCCCCGGCTGCAGGACACCACCCCACCCCGCCCGGCCGGACAGGACGAGCGCGCCCGTGCCGGTGAAGCTGCTGTCCGGCGCACCTCATACGTTCCCTACCGTCCTGACCGCCACTACGAGGGCCTGAGCACACAGGATTCGAATGTCCTCGCCCTGGCCGCCGCAGAGACCCGATCCGACCCGCCCTGGAGCGCCGGGACTCGCGACCGGCACATCCGCGAAGGCCTTGACATGTCACCGACCGGCTACCATCAGCGGCTCGTCGCCCTCCTGGCGGAGCCGAACGCGCGCAAGGCGGAGCCCATCGTGCTCCGTCTCCTCGAAGAAAAACTCAACCGTCTTCGCCAGGCCCGGGGAGAGAGCCCGCTGCGCTGGGAGTAGCGACTCATCCTTCAGGCCTTCCATGCGCGCGGGTTGGGTGTGGGCTCTTGAATGGGTGAAAACCGCGTCAGCGTGCGTGGTCGCCTGAACACAGCGGCTCCAGGTGCTGCTGCTAGGAGTGCAGATCGATACCGAACTGGTTCAGCAGCCCACTGGCCAGCTCCTCGGCGCAGGCGCGCAGCGTCGTGTCGTCGACGGCCGGAGATAGGGCCGTGGCGACTGGCAGAAGCTGCACCGGCTGTCGGGCCCACTCGACTACTTCCGGCCGTCCGGATTCGCTACGGAAGGGCACAAAGGCATGGCCCGCCCGATCAGGCCTCCCTCCCTTGGTCTCCAGGTCAGCCGACACGGCAGCAGTGATGTCCACGGGACTGTCTTCGCCCCTGGCCTGCTGATACTCATGAAGCAGCGCCACTGTCTCGTAGACGCTGCTGACGAGGACGTCGGTGTCGACACCAAAGTCGGCGAAAAAAACGGTAGTCAGGTTCCACGACAGCTCGACGGCAACAACAACTGACCCGTCGTCGTGCAACTCGAGCATGACGCCGCGGGTCTTCTCACGGCGGCTGGGAACCATGAAATTGGTTTCAACCCAGCGCCGAAGCCCGACGCGAAGGTCGTTGTGGAGATGCGACGACAGGACCGCCGGCTGTGCCGGGGAGTGGCCGCGCAGGCGGGCGGCCGCTGTGGCCGAGCGCTGCACAACGATCTGGGCCTCCGCACGCTCGGATCGCGGTATCAGCCCGGGCGTCGGCCGAGCCTGCCGTGCCGCGATTACGAGCCATGCCGTGGACTTGCCCGGGAATGCGCCGAACACGGTCTCGGTGGCGTGGGACAGGCAGCGTTCCATAGCGGCCTCGGCCGATGCCTGCCGTCCGAACCGTTCGGTGTAGGTGCGTGCTATCTGGTGTTCTTGCATGTACTCGGTTCTATCCCGGATGCGGTAGGGAGCGTTGAACGTTGCCCGGTCCTTGTCCCTTTGTTCCCATCCGGAGTGGAAGTGAGGAGCCATCTCGCTCTGGGGCACGTCGACGACCAGGAGGTCGAGTCCGTCGCCGGCCGGGGAGGGCAGCGGCACAAAGTCCACGCCGGCGATGTACGGCTGGACGGAGTTGGTGAGGGCCTTCTGCAGCTGTTGGATGTTGACCTGGGTCAGGTCGATGCCCACCAGCTCAATGGCATCGCTGACACCGTAGATCAACAGGCCGCCGCGGGTGTTTCCCATGGAGGCAACATCCTTGGCGAACTCGTTCCAAAGCCCGGGCTTGCGTGCGAACGAGGGCAGGGTCTCCTTCCAGTCGAGGTCGTCGCTCTCGGCGAGTTTGTCGGACACGGCCGAGGCGACCATTTGATAGTCCAGGGGGCTGGGCGGGGCACCGAGATGTGCGTGCAGAGGGGTCCAGGAGCGTGCCATCGGCTCAGCCTAAGTAGGAGTCCTCCGGCGCCCGAGCGTTTTTCGGCCCGCGGATGCTCGAAGGCGGGCACGTCGATACACAGAGTGACCATGCTGGGGCATCGGGGCTTCATCGCCCGGAAGCCATCATTGAGACACAGGCAATGGGGCTGCGCATGACAATCGCCCCCTTCGCACCCACCACCGCGCCGGCAGGGTGATCGCCAGGCTGCGCACGGCAGTTGGCGGCCCGCGCGAACTTGAGATGCGCCCGGGCGGGTGACATGAGATGCGCCAGACTTGCCGATATCGCACGAGTGTTCGAAACTCGCTTTTGTGCAGGCAGTGACGGTGGCAGCAGAGCAGGCCCGAAGCGGCGCGCGCCGAGATGGGTACCCGGCGGCCCCCGCCTTGCGGTCCCTGCTGCCCCACGGCAGGCTTCCGCCCGGAAGCGCCGTCAGCGTCCTCGGAGACCTGCCCCTCCTCCTGGCGCTGGCTTCCCCCGCAGCCGCGTGGGCAGGAGCCTGGGCCGCAATCGGGCTGCCTGACCTGAGCCCTCTTGCCGCGACGGCCGCCGGTCTGGATCTAACTTGCGGCATGTGGGTGGACGCCCCCGGCCGACGCTGGCCCGATGCCCTGATGGCTGTCGCGGAGACCGTCCCCGTCGTCCTGCTCGGGTCGCTCGGCCGCGTGCCCGACCGCACAGCCCGACGCGTGGCCGCCGTCCTGCGACGCAACCGCACTCTGCTACTCGTGGCCGGCCCGTGGGACGGCGCTCAGCTGCGGGCAGAGGTCACCCATGCCTCCTGGGTAGGAGTCGGGCAAGGGCACGGCCTGCTGCGCGGCCGCCGCGCAACCGTGATGGTTTCCGGACGCGGAGCCGCGGCCGCCGAGCGAGCCGTCGACCTGTGGCTGCCCGGTCCCGACGGCACCGCACGGCCCATCAGCGACCCCTCCGACGCCCGACCCGGCCCGCGCCCGGCCTTGCGCACGGTGGGGTGAAAAGACGGTGAGAGTCCTGGTCGTGCGGGTACCGCACTGGCCGATCGTGGCCAGCGGCGCCGCCCCGGAGGAGCCGCTGGCCATCACCAGCGCCGGACGGATCGCTGACTGCTCTACTCCGGCACGCGCCGCCGGCGTCCGCCGCGGCATGCGCATCCGGCAGGCGCAGAGCCGCCTCGAAGGCCTGCGTCTGCGCGAGCGCGACATGCAGGAGGAGACCCGCGCGTTCGAACCGCTCGTCCAGCGCATCGAAACCGACATCACCCCCCGCCTGGAAATCATCCGGCCAGGGCTCCTCGCCCTGCCCGCCAAGGGCCCGGCCCGCTACTGGGGCGGCGAACACAACCTCGCCGAACGCCTGACCACGACCGCAGCCGTCATACACCTCGACGTCACCGTCGGAGCCGCCGACACCGTTTTCGCCGCAGCCCTCGCCGCCCGCCGCGCCCACCTCGTGCCCGAAGGCACCACCAGGGCCTTCCTCGCGCCCTACCCGCTCGGGGTACTGGACCGCCCCGCCCTCGCCGACCTCCTCCTGCGCCTGGGCATCACCACCCTCGGCGAATTCGCCGACCTTCCCACCGAAGCGGTCCTCGCCCGCTTCGGCGCTGACGCCCTCACCGCCCACCGCACCGCTCGCGGACTCGAACAGCGCGGCCTCAACGCGCAGGCCAGCAGCCCGCGCCACCACGTCGCCACCGACTTCGACCCGGCCGAAGACCGCCTCGACCCCGTCGTCTTCGCCGCCAAAACCCTCGCCGCGCAGCTGCACACCGAGCTGCGTTCCGCCGGCGTCACCTGCGCCCGCCTCGAACTGCGTATCCACCTCAACTCGGGACGCGCCCTGCATCGGTTGTGGCGGCACGAGGGCAAGCTCTCCGACCTCGCCGTCGCCGAGCGGGTGCGCTGGCAGCTGCAGGCCTGGCTGGATTCCGCCGCCCTCGCCGATTCGGCGGGGTCCGGCATCAGCCGCCTGGAACTCCGCCCCGAGCAGCTCACCACGGCGCCAGGCGAACAAGATGCCCTGTTCGGATCCCGCCCGGCGGCCGAGCTGGGCCGGGCTGCCGCGCGGCTGCAGGCAATGCTCGGCCACCGCGCCGTCACCCGGGCCGAACTCTCCGGCGGCCGAAGCCCACGCGACCGCGTCCGGCGTGTGCCCTTCGGCGACGTCGTCGACAGCGGCCGTCCCACCGTCGGACCGTGGATCGGACAGCTGCCCGCACCCCACCCTGCTCACGTCTTCCCGCACCCACTCCCGGCGCGGCTGCTGGACGCCGCACAACACGACATCGAGGTCTCCGGCCGCGCCGTGCTTTCGGCAGCCCCCGCCCGCCTCGGGGTGGACGGGTGGCCCACGGCCGCCGTGACGGGATGGGCTGGGCCCTGGCCACTGGTCGAGGACTGGTGGCAGCCCAGCTCCCACCGGCGTGTGGCTCGCCTGCAAGTCACCACCAGCGACGGACGAGCGTGGCTGCTGTGTCGCGTCGGCGACTGGTGGGCGGAGGCGCTCTATGGCTGACCGCTCCCCTCTGTCGCTCGCCACCGCACCCGCCTCCGATCAAGATCCAGCCGGTTGGGCGGAGCTCCACGTCCACTCCGGCTTCTCCTTCCTTCAAGGCGCCTGCGCACCCGACGAACTCGTCGCTGAAGCGGCGCGACTCGGCATCGAGGTCCTGGCGCTGACCGACCGCGACTCGCTCGCCGGAGCGCAGCGCTTGGCCCAGGCCGCCCGCACCTACCGCCTGGCCACCGTCTACGGCGCGGAACTGTCTCTGCACGACCATCAACTGGGCCCGGTGGTCGTCATCGCACGCAGCCTGAACGGGTACGCCCAGCTCTCCCAGGTCATCAGCACCGCCCAGCTCGCGGGCCGCAAAGGAGCCCCCCGCTACAACCTCAGCCAGCTCTCTACGGCCGCGGCCACCGGCCACTGGGCCGTGTTCACCGGCTGCACGGATCCTGCTGACCCGGACGCCACCGTCATCGAACACATCGTCCGCCGGCTCACCGCCCTGCAGGAGGTCTTCGGCACCGCCGTGCATGCCGAGCTCATCGACCATCATCTGCCCACTGACAGCATCCGGAACGACGCCCTCTACGTCGCGGCCCGCCGCACCGGCACACCGGTGGTGGCCACCAACGCCGTCCACTACGCCGCCCCGCGCCACGCGCGCCTCGCCCAAGCCCTCACAGCCCTGCGCCGCCGTGAGAACCTCGACCAGGCCGCCGCCCACCTCAACGCTGCCCCCACTGCTCACTTGCGCCGGCCCGCTGAGATGTCCACCCTGCTGGCCCGCTACCCCGGCGTGCACGCAACGACGTTGGCACTGGGCCGCGACAGCGTCCTCGACCTCGCCGAGCTACGCCCTCAACTGCCCGGCTTCCCCGTCCCCGACGGGCACACCGAGCACTCATGGTTGTGCGAGCTCGCCGAGCGCGGCACCACCGCACGCTATGGGCCCCGTGCCAGCCCTGCGGCACGGGCTGCGTGGCGGCAACTCGACCACGAGCTCACCGTCATCGGTGAACTTGGAATGGATGGCTACTTTCTCATTGTGGCGGACATCGTCGACTTTGCCCGCCGTTCCGACATCTGGTGCCAGGGCCGCGGATCTGCCGCCAACTCCGTCGTCTGCTTTGTCCTGGGTATCACCAACGTCGACGCCGTACAGCACGAGCTACTTTTCGAACGCTTTCTGTCCACCGCGCGAACCAGCCCACCCGACATCGACGTGGACTTCGAGCATCGGCGTCGCGACGAGATCTTCGACTACATCTGGGAGACCTACACACGTGCCCATGCCGCCCAGGTCGCCAACATCATCACCTTCCAACCGCGCCTTGCTGTCCGGGAGGCCGCGCGCGCCCTCGGCTACCCCACGGGCCAGATCGACCAGATGACCCGCCATATCCACCACGAGCCACCCGCGCCTGACGCGGCCATTCCCGTCGACGTACGCGAACTCGCCGCCCAACTCCACGGCCTGCCACGGCACCTGGGCGTTCACACCGGAGGCATGGTCCTCACCAGACAGCCCCTCGCCCAAATCATGCCGATGGAATGGGCCACCGCCGAAGGCCGCACTGTGTTGCAGGGCGACAAGGAAGACATCGAAAATGCGGGTCTCGTGAAGATCGACATCTTGTCTCTCGGCATGCTCAGCGCCCTGCATGACGCTTGCCGTCTCATCGAGAAACACCACGGCGCCACCTACGACCTTGCCAGCATCCCGCCGGACAACTCCGCGGTCTACGACATGATCTGCCGGGCCCAGACGGTCGGTTGTTTCCAAATCGAGTCCAGAGCGATGATGTCGACACTCCCACGACTCAAGCCGCGAACGTTCGCCGACCTGGTCGTCGCCGTCAGTATCATCAGACCGGGACCTATACAGGGGGGCTCGGTCAGACCTTACCTGCGCCGCCGCGCAGGCACAGAGCCCGTCACCTACCCGCATCCCCTGGCCGAACAGGCCCTGCGCCGGACCCTGGGCGTCCCTCTGTTCCAAGAGCAGATGCTCCGCCTTGCGATTGACTGCGCCGGCGTCCCGCCCGCCGAAGCCGACCAGATTCGCAAAGCCCTCAGCGCCAAGAACGCACCCGAGAGAGTTGCAACATGGCGCCAGCGGCTCATGACAGGCATGGCGCAGCAGGGCATCCCGCCGACGGCCGCCGAGGAAATCTACGACATGATCGCTTCGTTCAGCGGGTACGGCTTCCCGGAGAGCCACGCGACGAGCATGGCGCATCTCGTGTACGCGTCCGCATGGCTCAAATACCATTACCCGGCCGCCTTCACCGCCGCTCTCCTGATCAATCAGCCCATGGGCTTCTACGCCCCGCTGACACTCATCGGTGATGCCCGCCGCCGGGGCATCACCGTCCGCCCCGTCGACCTGGCCGCCTCCGGCGTCCATGCCACCCTTGAGCAGGATGCGTCGACAACCGGTCAGCCCGCCATCCGGCTCGGCCTGTCCACAATCCGCGGACTCAGCCCCGAGACCGCCGGGCAGATCGTCAACGCCCGTCCGTACAGCTCGGCGGAGGACTTCGCACGCCGCGTCAACCTGCCCGTACACACCCTCGAAGCACTCGCCACCGCAGGTGCCTTCGACTGCTTCGGTTTGGACCGCCGGGCCGCCCTGTGGCAGGCCGGAGCCCTCGCCAACCTTGACGACACCTCTCTGCCGGGCAATGCTCAAGGCTCTGATGCGCCCCGGCTTCCCGCCATGGGCCCGGTCGAAGTCACCTTCAGTGACCTATGGGCCACCGGCTCTTCCCCGGACAGCCACCCCGTGCAGCACCTGCGTGAGTACCTGCAGGGCTGCGGAGCTGCCACGACCGCGGGTTTGCGAACCTACGCTGACCGCCAACCCGCTTTGCTGGGCGGACTCGTCACCCACCGGCAGCGGCCCCCGACTGCCAAGGGCACCTGCTTCCTCTCCATCGAAGACGAAGCAGGACTTGCCAACGTCATCGTGCCGCCGCCCGTATGGGACCGATACGCACGTATTGCGACGGAACACGCAGGCCTACTCATCCACGGAAGCATCGAACGCTCCCAAGGCGTCGTCAACCTCGTCGCCCACCGCATCGCCCCCCTACGGCTTTCCCTGCCAACCCGGCGCCGCCGCTGAACCGCAACGAGACAGGACAGTGTCCGAGAGGAGTGCGGTGGCCGACACCGGCGCTCCCTATCAGAGCGGCGCCGACGCACCCCCACCGCCCGCGGTCAGCGACCACCGCCTGAGTACCTGAGTCCGTCGGGCAGAACGCTGGCAACACCTGTTCGCCTTCTCCTCCCGTCGCACGGGACAGCAACCGCCGACAGCCCCAGAGCCCCCAAGGCTCGGGGCATGCTGCCGCCAGCCGCAGCCCGTCCGCAGACGCACCCGGGCAGCGCCGGAGACCAGCGCGAGAAAGGGACCCGTATGAGCCAGCCGCCACCTGACGAGCTCGGCCAGACCGCGTACCGCTGGCTGAACGACATGGGAGACGACGGCTACGCCTTGGTCTGGGTGGCGCAGGAGGAAGACCTCCTCGGCGAGCGACGAGCACCCGTGGTGGGCAGGGCCGGCGCGGAGGAACGGGACTTCGACTTCCGGCGACTACAGCTGGAGGAAATCGCGCGCGGCGGGCCCCGTGCAGCACTGGAGCGCTGGCTCAAGCTTGATGACGGCCGACGTCAGCTGACCATCATCCACGCCAATCCCTTCGAGCTGCACGAGTACACCCCTGGAGACTTGGCCAGCACCCTGTTCTTCAGCGAGAACGGCGATCGGCACGAGTCATGGCTGGTCGACCAGCTCAGTTCCTGGTTCTACCGTCGTTTCACCGACGCTCCCCAAGGGCCCCAACGGGCGTGGGCGGCGGCTGCCGCCGCGTGGGCGACCCACATGCGCGCCTTCGGCACCTCACCGCCCGGCACCGTCATGGCCCGGGTCCTGGAGCGAGCAGGAGAGGCAGACGAACAGGGCGAGCTGGCGCGGTACCTCGCCGAGACCGGACTCCTGGCCGTGACCCTCTTCGACGGCTTGCAGAACCCCATCAGCCGGAACCAGATCGTGCAGGACTGGCTCACTCTCGAGCCGTTCGCTACGGACATACCGGTACTGAAGGAGGCCTCCGACTGGCTGCTGGACCAGATCGTGCTACGCGACGCCACCGCCCAGGAAATGCGCGCCCGCCTCACACCGGACATCAGTGACCATCTCGAAGACCGCAGCCACTTTCGATCCATCCTTCCGCCCCACGCCCCCGCCCTGGATCCCCAGCGCACCGAAATGCTGCGCCATACCAGCGACGTCGTCCGCGCCTACACCGCTGCCCATTACAGCGGCCATACCGACCAGGCGCAGCAACTCCTCGCTGCAGTCACAGGCCCGAGCACACCGGCACCGGCCAACGGGTGGGCGGCAGAGGAATGGGAGACGCGCTCACCGTTCGAGCGGATCGCCTTCCGACAGCTCGATCACCACTACGACGACCTCCCCGATCTCCAGGCCCGTCCCGCGGTGCGCGGCACAGAAAGTCTCCATGCCACCCACGCCGGTCTACGCGCCCGAAGCGCGCACCTGTCGGTCCTCCACGACACGCTCGACCGGCTCTCCATGCCGCCGACCGACCCCGCGCCGCTTCCGGAATCTCTTACCGGGCTCCCGGCCGCCCACAGGCTGCGCGGCGTCCTGGAGGCGTTCGGCACCGTGGAGCGGGCGCGCCAGTTCCTCGCCGGCCGCATCAGCTATCTGCAGCAAGAACCTGTCCCGCACCATCGCAGCGCAGTCACCGCCAGGGAAATCGAACGGCTCCAGACCGCGCAGCAGAACCTGGCCGCACTAGCACCGGCGGACGGCTTGGTCCTCGACGAGAGCCACGTCCAACGCCTGGCCGCCCTCACCCGCTCGGCCCCCGACAGCGCCCCCGCCGAGATACCCGCCAGACAGCAGCCCGAACCGGGTACCGAGCAAAGCCGCCACCGAGCGATCGTCCACCCGGACCAGCCCGGCGTGAGCGTGTGACCGGCCGCACACCGCGGAGCTCTCTCGTTGCCCATTTGGGGGGCGCCTGCGTTGTGCCCCGTGCCGCAACCGACGCGAACTCCTCGGAGGCCGAGCCGGTGATCCCGGCGCTCTGCAGTTGGGGTTCGACCTGGCTCACGTCCTTCGGCAGCGCAGGCCTTGCTCGATCAGATCACCCACCTCATCTGGCAATGGCCCGCCAGCACGCATCTGTCAGGCACAGGCTTCCGGTTGGAAGCCAGTTCTCGTACCGCAGCGCAGCCCCACGCTTCGCTGTCCCCCCAGTGGAGGTTCCCGATGACGTACCACCGGCCTTGGAGCCGTCTTTTCCGCTTCTGCGCTGCTGTCGGCATCGCAGCGCTCTCCACCGCCGCATGCTCCGGCACTGACGCTTCATCGGAAGCAAAAGAAAAGCGTCCTGATACGACGTCGGAGGAACCCGCACGCGGGGTAGTGGGTCCGGCGGCGGCCAATAATCTCCTCGACCGCTACGAGAAGGTCAACAACAAGGCCAACAAGTCGCAGGACGCGAAGCTGCTCTCGACGGTGGAGGGCGGCAACCTGTTCGAACGGAGCAATGCCGACTACGAGCAGTTCAGGAACATGTCTTCGAAGGAGAAGAAGGAGTACGAGACGCCGTTCTTCTACGAGGACCGCCAGTTCTTCATCCCCGCCGGGGGGACATGGTTCGTGGTCACCGCCAGGGCGACCGAGTCCAAAAAACCTTCTCTGCTTGTCTTCGACAAAAGCGGTGGCTCCTGGAAGATGACGGCCGCGCTGCACTCGTGGGAGAAGAAGATCCCGGCGATCGCCACCAACTCGGTCGGCCTGGCCAAGGCGGTGCCCACCGATGCCAAGAGCGGTTCGCTCAAGCCGGACGACATCCCGGCCGCATACGAGGACCTGTGGGAGACCGGCGGGAAGGAAGCAGGCAAGGCACTCTCCCCCTCGGCCCCGGCCACCCAAGCGAAGGCATCCTACCGCGACCGCGACGACAAGTTGGGAGCCCGGGGAGCCCGGACGAACTTCTTCAGGACCCAACCCAAGTACACCCAGTCGTACTCCGTGCAAACCAAGGACGGCGGAGTCCTGGCGATCGTGCCGCTCTCCCACAAGCAGGAAGTCATCGTGACCCGGCCAGGCCTCCAGCTGAACCCTGACCCCGACGAAGCCCTCTACAACAGCACCCCTCGCGCGGTCATCACCTCCGATTTCCATGGCCAGGCCCTGGCGCATCTCCCCACTACAGGGAAGCCGAAGGTCTCCTCCGTCGAGTATCAGATGGTCGACTCTCATTGACCCGAACCACGACAAGCCACCAGCGATCACGATGCTGGTCGCGCGACGACGAGCTGATGAGCCGAAGCCCGATAGATGTCTGCGGCCACTGCCCGTAGAGCTCTTCTGGGCCCACCGACCAGACCCAGGGCATCCAGTCCGTCCACTTCGCGGGCGAACTTCCAGCCCACCAACACTTTGACCGGGTATTCGTCGCTGCCGGTGCCGTCGACTTCCTCGTGATGCGGATTGCACAGCAGGATGAGGTTGTCGAAGCTGTTGCGTTCCTTCACCGACCAGCTCGCATCGAAGCGCTTGCCGCCTTCCTCGAAGGCCCGGATGTGGGCGATCTCCAGGTTGAGCCTGGGGACGCCGTTGACCAGGCGGATGGTGGGAATGTTGCAGCCGGGCCAGAAACAGCCTCCACGAGCCAGGGTCATCAAAGCGCGATGGTGGCGTTGCTGTAGTAGCGGCGTGGCTTGTGGTTCACGTGCCCTCCCTCGACATGACGGACCGTCCTGTGGACCGTAATGACGGGCACTGAACCTCCGGCCCCGCCAGTTCCTCCCGGTCGGCTTCAAGCCACATGAGGGGAGCCGGACTTGGACCGTCTCCGCGCGGCGGACCGAGGGCCCGGCACCCCCAGCGAGCCGGGGTGGACATGTCCGCCCCCGCATAACCGGGGACAGGCTTGCCCGGGCGGCGAAAACGAGGGCTGGTAGCTACGAGCAGGCCCTCTCACGGTGTTCATGGCGCAGGGCATAGGCGGCCTCGGCCTCGACGACGCACTCGAGGAACGGGGTGAAGGCGGCGTCGACCATCTGCACGCGGACGGTTTCGATGACGATGGCGGCCCAGTCCAGGTAGGCCGGTTTCTGCCCCTCGGGAAAAACCTCGCGCAGGGCGGTGTCCCGGCACAGGGCATAGCTCGGTGCCTCCTCGCGGAGGTAGCGCTGGTGGGCGGCCAGCGCACTTCGGGCAATGGTCGGGAATGCCGTGTGGCCGGTCAGAGAGCTGACAGTGCCCAGCAGGGCACGGGCCGCCTCCGCGTCGGACGGGAGGTCGATCCAGTCGTCGGCATCGGCCGCCGGACCCGCGTAGAGGCGAGACAGTCGGCGGTCCAGTTCGACGCGGAAGAGGAACTCGTGAAGGTCCATGGGCCATGGCTACCGCCCGCGGCGTCGGCCGGTCCGGCCGAGAGCGCCGACACGGCCGCCGGTTCACTGGTTCAGGCTCCGATGAAGACCTGGGGAAGCTGCCCGATCGCCTCCAGGACGGACCGGTAGTGTGCACGCGCCTGCTGGATGAGCCGGACGTCGGCGATCAGCTCCTCGTACAGCTCCTGGGCGTCCTTGCCCCTGCGCTCGTACTTCTCCTTCAGCTCTTCGAAGCACCGCTCGGCTCTGGTGGGATGGGCCGACGGTTGAGGCTGCGTCAGAGGGTGTCGAGGATTTCTGGCAGCGGTACGCCCCAGGTCGCCCAGTGTTCCAGAGTGGACCAGTTGATGAGGGCTATGTCCTGCGAGCGAGCAAAACGCCTGGCGGGGTCTGAATAGTGGCCATTGGTGACCGCCAGGACGACGTCGGCGCGATGGACTTGGCGGGCAGTCCCGTTGAGTCTCTGCAGCGCGGGGGATCCAACCGACGCTCCGGTGCGGGTGTGCTTGCACTGAATGACTACTCGGGTCTTGCCGTCGGGGGTGATCGCGATGACGTCGGCTCCGAGATCGCCGGCACCGCCCCGTGCACGCGTGACCTGGTATCCGTCGCGTTCGGCCAGGATGGCGATGGTGCGCTCGAACTCGCTGTGGTGCATCGCGCGTATGCGTTGCATGCTGAGGCTGGCCGGGCTGGAGCGGTAGGCGAGCATGCGTGCTTCGTCCAGGGCCATGGCGTGGGTCCGGTTGCGGTCTGCGGCCATGATCGCGTCGACGCGAATGCTCGCGTCGATGTAGGCGTCCCAGAGCTTGGCCAGGTCTTCCATCAGCGGTGACCCGCCAGACGTGTCACGGCTGTAGCGCTCGCGTATCGCGTCGAAGTCGCCGTAATCCTCGCTCATGGCCCGCCAAACCTTCTGGGCCTCCTGGTAGTTGCGCTCCGCAACCTGGAGTTCCCCATCCAGGTCGTACTCGGTGTACGAGGCGATGTCAGTGAAGTCCTCGTGCAGAGGCGCCTGTGAGAAGTAGCCCTGTTCTTCGCGGTGTCGGGCGTGATCGAGTTCCCGCTGCACCCGGGCGCGGTGCTCCTCGTGGTACTGGCGGACGGCCCGGGCGAGGCGTCCTTCGCGGACCCAGAGGAAGGACGCCAGCAGGTCGTCGTATCCGGCCTGGCCGATCCATGAGCCCATGATCTTTCGGAACACCGGCTCGGGGTGGCGGGGAGGGACGACTTCAGCGTTTCGGTCGATGATCACCGCCGGAGGCTACACAGAGCCACTGACAATGCCGAATCGCGCCGCTGTGTGATACTCCCAGGTCAGGTGTCTCGCGCCGTCTACTGGGTCGCCTCGACCTCGCCGTGGAGCGGGCACCCGAAGGGGAAGCGAGGCGGGTCCTCAAACTGCTCAGCGTTGTTCTGGTAGACAAGCTCCCAGCCCTGCTTGTCGTACTCCGCTACGTGGACAGGCTGTTCGGCGGCCATCCCCGTCATGTCTGTGACGATGTACGGGAATTGGTGCCGCGCGGCGGCGATCCGGGGGTCCGTCTTCCCGGCGCGGAAGGCTACTGCGGGATTCACCCAGATCCTGGCGAGTCCATCTACTTGGCCGTCCAGGGCGATGTAGCCGTGTTCCGCCAGCCACGCGATTCTCGCTCGCAGGGTCTCCTCGTCCATGTTCAGCTCCGACGCTTCATCTGCGTAGTTAAAGCGCACAGGAGCGTCACCCTCCAGCTTCGTCACCAGACGCATCATCAGGGGCAGCATGTGGCCTGCGTCCGCGGACCGGCGGCGCGTCTTCGCGCTGGACTGCTCGGTGGTGCGCAACTGGTGCCGGTACTGAAAGTCGGCCGCGAGGAGGCCCGGCCCATGGCAGAGGACGTGATCACAGGTGCATGTCTGCATGGTCTGACAACGAAAGGCAGGGGCTGCAGGACGCCAATATCACCTGCTCAGCCCTCGTCGTCGCGCCGGATGGCGGCGTGGGAAGTGGTGTAACAGGCGGAAGCTGCACTGGTTGAGTGAACCGGCAGCGCGCTGGCACTCCAGGCGGGGCATGAGTGGTGACTCCGGTCTTCGGTCCGCGTTGGACTGGTCGTGCCGAAGTCTGCATCCAGCTCAAGCAATGTCAGCGCCGCGCCGGCCGGAAAGCCTCAGCAGCTGCCGTTCCTCTTGTCCTCCCAACAAGGTGAAGCGGCCCGCACGCTGTTGAATTATGTGGTCTCGCTGGGCCTTCCTGGCCCCGACGCCCAGCTCGTCGCTGTGGTGGTGGCCATCCGGGCCGCACGCGGCGGCGTCGGCAACCTCACCGGGACGGATCTGTCTGCCTTGCGGCTCGGCGATGCACGTCGGGCGGTTGATGCCCTTCGTGCTCTGGGCTGGCAGATGGACGACGCCCTCTTCGACGGCGATCCGGCAACGCCGCTCCCCATCACCGTCCCCGGCCTGTCTGAGGCGGCCGACCACCCGCTGACCTTCGGGAAGAACGTGCGCTCGCGGGTGTCCGGCTGGACCACACGGGTCTTGTCGGCCAAGCCGGTCAAGAAGCTCCCTCCCGCCGCACGGCTGGCCGGGTTGTTCCTCGCAGCGCACAGCACGTCCAAGCTCCTTGGGCAGATCCCACCCGATCTTCCCGAGGCCTGCCGGGCTGCCTTGCCCGACCTGGTGCGGAAAGGCTTCCTCGCGGAGCTGTCCGAGGACCGCTACCGCCTCGACCCCGCTATGCGCCATTTCTCGGGTATGCGTCGCCCCGCTCCAGACGAGCAGGCGACTGAGCCGCCGCAGGTGAACGTCAAGACCGCATCCCCTTCAACTCCGGAGTTCCAGTTCGACGCTGACGCATGGGTGCAGTGGAAGAGCACGGGCACCGCTGCGCTGAGGCGGCACGTCGAGACCGTCGAGCACTGCGCCGTGTGCGCACTCCCTCCGGAGCAGGTCGCGGCGGCATTCATGCTTCCCGTCCCCCCTCAGTTCTTCTCCAAGAACATCAAGGCCGCCTACGGCGAATGGAAGAACGATCATCCAGACCGTGGGCCGCTGGCGGCCGAGTTCACCGTGGCCTTTCGGACCGAGCACGGGCATGGCCCCTCGTACACCCAGCTGTGCTCGGGCTTGGGGTGGGACCTCAATCGCTCGCTGCGCGGCTTCGTCGTGCGCCGTCTGCTGGCGAATGAGTGGCTGACGGACACCGCCCCGGTGCCGTGGACGCTACGCCCGGGGAAGGCGGCTCAGGCCCAGGGCATCGCGCTGCCCAAGGCGCGAGGCTCGGCCGTCGCCACACATGCCGGCCCGTAGCCCGGTGATCCGGGCGACTGGAACGAGGACTCCACCCTCGCCGACGACGTGTACAACCGGCCGGACGGCTCGATCGACATCAGCAAGAAGGATCCGCTGGACGCCATGCCACTCTTCGGGCACCTCGGTTCGCCAGACCCAGCCCAGGAAGAAAACCCCAGCTCACAGCCCCTCCCCGAGAAGGGGTAGCGGAGGCGGCATACCACTCGGCATACTCGAAACATGGCAGACACCAGCGTCAAGATCGACGACACCACACGAGACCGCCTCAAGGCCCTCGCCGACGGGGCGGGGCTGTCCATGAAGGACTACCTTGCCCGGGTGGCCGAAGAGAAGGAGCACGAGAAGCTGCTCGACACGGCCACCGCCGCGTTCCGCCGCGTCATCGGCGAGCCGGGCATCCTGGACCGGTTCGACGCGGACTTCGGCGGGCTCCCGCCGGTCGCCCACGAGACCCCGCGGGCGGCCTGAACCTGTGGAACTGCTCGTCGACTACCGATGGCTCCTGGCGCGCCAGGAAGACATCCTCCGCACCGACCTCACCGTCAACGACCTCTCCGTGCTCGTCGGCATGGCTGCCCGCCACAAGGTGAACACCCCGCGGCTCGACCAGGCAGACCCGGACGCCTTCTGGCGGGCCGCCGTGTTCCTGGAGGAATGCGTACTGCTGCGCCCGCTCCCGGCCCGCAACGAGGCCTACGGTTACGGCGTCGCCATCGCCTACCTTGAGGCCTCCGGCGAGCGCGTGGAGACGAAGTACGACCTGTGGCGCGACCTGATCAACGACATCCGCTCCCTGCGCCTGGACTCGTACGGCATCGCCGATCGGCTGCGGTCGTGGCGGACACCATGATCATCCGGGCGCGACGGTAGCGCGCATGGTGCGGCACGGTCCGCGCCATGTCGCACCGCGCCTCTGTCACCGGCCGGTACGCCCTCGCCTGCTACCTGCTGTGCCTCGCCTTATCCCCCATCCTCACCGCACAGATCGGGTTGCTGCCCGTCGGGTTCGGGTTCACGGCTCCGGCGGGCACCGCCGTTTCCGCCGCCACGGTGTGGGCGCGCGGGACGGTTCTGGACTTGTACGGGCGGACGGCCATGTTGCTCATGCTCATCCCGGGCAGCGGTCTTGCCGCGCTGCTCGCCCCGCCCGCCCTCGTCGTCGCGACAGTCGCCGCGTTCCTGGCCACCGAACTGGTGACGGCGGCCGCGTGGCGCCTTCTGCGGCCGTACGGAAAGTGGCCGGCGGCCGTGGCGGTGCTGGTGGCGGGCATCGCGATCGACGTGGTGACGTACGTGGGCATTGCCGGGCTACCTGCGAGCGCGGTGACCGCCGGGAAGCTGCTTGCAAGCTCTGGCTCACCCTGGGGATCGCCTCGGCGGCCACTGCGATACGCCGCCTGCGGGTCAGGCCGCAGTCTGGACGAGCATGGCGTCGAGCTGGGCGGCGGTGGCCTCGGGATCGACAGTGTGATGGATGGTGCGGATCCCCAGGGCTTCGGCCGGCGGAAGGTTCTCGGCGTGATCGTCCACGAAGACGCACTCCGGCCCGGTGAGCTCAAGGACTTCCAGCGCTCGCTGGTAGATGGCCGGTGATGGCTTCCGTACCTTCTCGACCTCGGAGAGGATCAACGCGTCGAAGGCGTCGTACATCCCGAGTTCCTTGTACGGGTTGAACGGCTCCAGGCCGAAAGAGTTCGAGAGCATCGCCACCTTCACGCCTGCCTCGCGGGCACGCTGCGCGGCCTCCACGATGGCTGGTTCTGGCCGCAGGTTCGCCAGGGCGCGGCGCATGAGATCGGTCGGGTCGATGCCCAGGATGCCGCCGATTACCTGGTTCCACTCCTCCTGAGTGGCCCGGCCGACTTCAAGGTCCGTGTAGACGCGTACGCCGTCAGGGTGCTCGTTGAGGGCGTGGAAGTAGGCGCCCGGGGTGAGCCCTTCGGACCGCTCGAAAGCCTGACCGTTGAGCCTCATTCGGGTGGTGAGGACACCACCGAAGTCGAGGATCAATCCGCGGTAGGAGGGGGACAAGGAGACTCCTTGCAAGACGTGCGTTGTACGGGAGGGCGGCGGTCCCCTGCCGCGGACGGCAGGGGACCGTTGAGTGCCCTCCCAAAGGGAGAGGCCTCCAGTATTACTCCCCTGCATCCGAGTTGGGCATACGCTCTTAGTGAGTGCCCTACCCACGCGGATGAATAGGTCAATCCATGCTGAACACGCGCGAGTTGTTCACAATCGGGCAGCGGATCAAGTACCACCGAGAGCGCCGCGGAATGGCTCAGAGGACCCTTGGTGAACTGATCGGCCGCACGGAGAACTGGGTCTTCAAGGTCGAGCACGACCAGATCCCGATCGACCGCATCTCTCTCCTCGTCTCGCTCTCCCGGGTGCTGCGATGCACCATCGAGGACCTGACCGGCGGCTTCCTGTCCGGCGTCAGCGCCGGGATCGACACAGAACACGTGCATGTTCCCGAGATCCGCAGCGCTCTCTCCCTCCCGCCGTCGCTGCTGCCGAACAGCGTCGGCGGAGTGAGCGTCGCCGACCTGAAAGAGTCGGTGGATGACGCGTGGAAGGTGTATGAGACCCAGGCCAAGGATCGGTACCAGGACGTCGGCGGCCGGCTGCCAGGACTGCTCCGCCAAGGCCATGCCGCCCTCCGTGATGCCCAGGGAGAGGAAGAGCAGGTAGCCCTGCGCCAGCTCATCAGCCTCTACGGGCTGCACCAAATCTGGCTGCGGCGAGTTGGTGAGCCGACTCTCGCCAGGCTCGCCGCAGACCGCGGACTGGCCCTCGCCGACAGCGCGGGCGACCCTGCCTTCCTGGCGGCCGCGGCCTGGAACCTCTCCTGCGTCCTCACGTCCGCCGGGGACGTCGACGACAGCGTGGAGCTGGCCCGGCAGACCATCGCGAGCTGCAAGCCGGGCGACGACGCATCCGTCGAGCACTGGTCTGCGTACGGCGCTCTTCACCTTCAGGCCGCAGTCGCCGCAGTCAGGGCGACCAAGGGACCCGTGGCGTGGGACCTCTACCGCGGGGCGAAGGCGGCAGCCGACCGCATCGGTCACGATCGGAACGATTGGCACACTTCCTTCGGCGTCACCAACGTGGCGATGCACGAGGTGCACCTCACCGCCGAGGAAGGCAACGCGAGCGAGGCCCTGCGCCTGGCCGACGCGGTCGAGGTCAACCCGGAGCTGCCGCTGGAGCGGCGAACTCGGTACCTGATCGAGGTCATGAACTGCAACAGGATCCAGCGGGATGACTACGCGACCGTGCACGTCCTGGGCAAGCTCCGTGAGCAGTCGCCGGAGGAGATCGTGTTCTCTCCGCTGGTCAGGGAGGCGGTTACGGACCTCCTCAAGCGGGAGAAGCCGCTGTGGCGGGATGACCTCCGCAAGGTCGCCGCGCACGTCGGCATCGCCGCGTAGGCAGTTGCACAACCCTGAAGTGAGATCAGCCCTGATTTTTTTTCAGGGTTGATCTGCTCAAGTGGCCCTACGTTCAAGTGTCATGACGAAAAGTCACGAGCCGTCATCGACGGCGACCTTACCTGGTCTGCGCATTCAGCGCACCGAAGGCCGGGCGGCCCACCACACCCAGGCTGGCCGCATCGCGGTTCCGCTGACGCTCCTCCGCGGCGCTGAGCACGTCGAAGACGTCGTGCTCGTCCTGACCGCCGAAGAGACAGCCGCGTTCCACCTCGAACTCGGCAACGTGCTGTACCCCCCGGCCGAGGGGGAAGCGTCATGACTCCTCCCCGGCACACCGCCGCCCAGCGCATCCGGCGCCTCGCGCTCGCGGACGCAGCCGTAGCCCCGTTTCCGCCCCACCTGATAACGATGCCGGGCCACCCCCGTCGCGGTCCGTACCGGGGCCCGGCCGCGCTTCCCAATCCGCCCGATGGCGATACCAGGGGAGGCGGACCGCAATGATGGCTGGATCCGCTGCAAGCCTCGCCGAGCGACCGACGCTCACCCCGGAGACCGTGCGCGACGACCTGGCCCTGCGCATCGAGCGCGAGGCCAGAGCGGAAGGCGAACCTATGCCGGAGTACGAAGGGCAGTGGGTCGGGCGCCTTCGCCGGATCGGAGCCGCCAAGCTGCGCCACTGGGGACTCCCGTGCCTCGTCGAGAGCGCAGAACTTTTGATCAGCGAACTCGTCACGAACGCGCTGAGGTATGGGACGGGCAGCGAAGTCGCCTTCCGTTTCCTCCTGGCCATGGATGTGCTCGTGATCGAGGTAGGCGACGGTTCCCCCGGCCGGCCGCGCGTCAACGAAGCCGACCCGGATAAAGAGAGCGGCCGCGGCATGCTCATCGTCGCCTCGGTTGCCGCGACCTGGGGCGTTAGCACCGACGGAACCACGACCTGGTGCACCCTCACGATCCCCACAACCACGCGGAGGAGCCGATGACCGCCCCCGTGACAGAGGCTCCAGTGGTTCTGCAGAGGGACGACAACGATGTTTGAGGCGCATCCCTTGACAGGGATTCGGCCCGTCGATCCGCCTGCGGAGCGCGACGAGTTGCCGTGGCGCACGCCACAGGAGGCGGCCAAGAAACTGGACGAGGAGCACGCATCGAGGATGGAGGAGCGCCCGCCCGACTTCTTCCAATGCAGGTGCGCCCCAGAAGTGGCGGCATCTGCACCGCGTGCTCACCCGCGAGGAGCCCGAGACGTGACCGTCATCGGCTTAGGCCTCGTCGTCGCGATCGGCGCGCTCGTCCACTTCGGTCCGAAGTGGAGGCGGCGCCCGTGATCGCCACACGGAAGAAGAAGCGTCTGCCGCGGCTGCGGTTCGCCCTTCGGCACCCGATCAAGACACTGCGCCGCAACCAAGTCAAGTCGATCAACCGGACCGGGTTCGGGCTGCTGCAACTGACGGGCATCGGCGTATTCGTCGTCGGCGTCGTCGGCTGGGTGGCCATCCAGTTCTTCTCAGTTTCTTCCCCCTAAGCCGGTCATCTCCGCGCAGCTGGACCCCCGTCGTTGCGTGGAGATGACCTACCAACTGGGCTCCCTCCGATCCCGCCGAGACCACCGTGCACGACACGTGCCGGGCCGGTCCCGGGATGCCCGCGGCGGAGGGAAGTGGCGCCGCTCGACACCCCCGTCCGCTCCGGCCAGAAGGGAGCGGGGACAGCGAGCGCCCCGGCCGCCCCCCGACAGGAGAGCGGCGGCCGGCCCACAAACCCACTCGCCCCGTACAGCGACGAAAGGCTCCCCACAGTGCACACAACGGAAGCGCCGCCGATATGCGCGGGGAGCCTCGGCCAACGGATCGCGCCGGAGCTCTGGGACACCTGGGCAAATGAAGGCCGCGTATCCCACCTGATCACTGACAGGGAAGTGGACTTCTTCCTCCGTCACATCACTGATCGTCGAGGCCGGACTGCGATCGACGCCGGATGTGGCATCGGGAAGTTCAGCCGCCAACTGCGCGCCTTCGGATACAACGTGACCGGGCTCGACTTCTCCAAAGTCTCGCTGGACGTGGCCCGCCGCATCGGCCACGGACCTGGCCTCGCTTACTTGCACCACGACCTTGACGCCGGTGCTCCGCCCGGCCTGCCCGTCCGCGGGATCGACCTGGTGGTGGCCCGCACGGTCATCCCGTTCCTCTCCGACCCCGTGGAGTGGCTGCAACAGGTTCGTACGCACTGGCTCAAGCCCGCCGGCCACCTGTACCTCGTTGTGCCCATCGGCGACGAACACCGCTTTCAACGGGGGCAAATGACGCGGATCGACATTGCTCGACTCTGCGATGGATGGGAGTCAGTCGTGCACACCGATACGGGTTCCTTGGCCTGCATCATCCTGCGCAACTCCACCCACTAACCCCGCCTCCAACGCCCTTGACGAGGACTGCCAATGTGCCAGCACAAGCCAGCATGCCCGACATCCGACTCAGCCGACCGGGAGGCGGCGCGCCTCGTGGCGCACCACCCGGAGCAGGGCTTTGTGCTGTGCAACGGCGTCCTGCTCTTCGAGGACACCGGCGAGCTGCTGCCGGACGGGCAGATCGTCGCCCCTCACCGCCCCGCCGTGTCGACGGGGACAGCTGCATGACCGCCACCGCCAACCGCCTGATCCCGTACATCACGGCCCGCGAGGGGGAGGAAGCCGACTCGCTCCTGGCTCTGCGCGCGAGCTTCGGCACCGACGGCCGCTCCTGCCTCGGCTACTGGGACGAGACGCGAGAAGACCGGGACCTGCGGGGCGCCCTGTGGGGTCGGTGCTCCCAGTCGATCGGCCTCGATGGGATGCCGGAGGGGTCGCCGCGGTGGCGGCTGGTACACCCTGCCCGGCAGCGGGAGACGATGAAGATGCTCCGCTGCCAGGTCTGCGTCGGACCGGCCAAGACGCCCGACGGATATCTGTTCCTGGAGAGCGCCAAGGACGGAGCGCCCCGGCCGGGCGCGACCGTCCGCACGGCGCAGCCCCCGGTCTGCCTGCCGCACGCCCGCTACGCAGCCGAGCATTGCCCGCACCTCGACCGGCACGGACACGTCGCCCTAATGGTGCGGAGCGCGCCGCTCTACGGCGTCATCGGCACCCCGTACCAGGGGAGCAGCGACGGGGTACAGGCCCTGGCCGGTGACGACACACCCGTGCCGTACGGCGACACCGCCTTGCGCTGGTTCCTCGCCTCCCAACTTGTCCGCACGCTACGGGACTTCATGGTCGTCAACCTGGACGACCTGGTGGCCGCCGCCTAGCCGGCCGACTGGCCGTCTCCGCCCGCCGGGCCGAGACACCGGAAGCCTCATTTACCGAACCAGGAAGGCCAGCCGTGTACGAGATGCGCCCCACAACAGTCGACGACCGTCCTGCGATCACTGAGCTGATCCAGTCCCGGGTCGCCTGGATGCGTGAGTACGGGATCGACCCCACCGGCACCGACGACGGTGCAGTGAGAGATCTCGCTGGCGAGAGCGAGGATGGGCGGCCCTTTTCGTGGGTCTTCTGCGAGGACGGTGCGGTGCTCGGCTGCACGGCGTTCCTGCGCACGACGCCCGAATGGGGGTGGACGAATCAGCAGCGTGACGAGTCGACTCTCCTCATCACGGGCACCTACACGCACCCGGCATACCGCGGGGACAAGTTGGGCCGGCTCATGGCCTGGTGGACGCTCGACTAGTGACCTGGTCCGGAGATCCTGTCGCAGTAGTGGCGGATGCGGTCGATGATCTGGTCAGGGGTTTTGGTCCATTTGAAGGGCTGGGCCTCTTCGTTCCAGATCTTGATCCAGTCCTCGAGCGCCGTCTTGAGGTCGTCGAGTGAGCAGAAGACGCCGCGTTCGAGGCAGCGCCGTTGCAGTTCCGCGAACCACCGCTCGACCTGGTTGATCCACGACGAGTACGTCGGGGTGAAGTGCAGCTCGAAGCGGGGGTGCGCCAGCAGCCACTTGTGCACGACGGGCGCCTTATGGGCGGAGAGGTTGTCGCAGATCACGTGGACCGCCAGGCCGGGTTCGGTCTGTAGGTCGATCTCGGCGAGGAAGTCACGGAAGTCCACCGCCCGGTGCCGGGCGGACAGCTTCCCGATCACTTTCCCGGTGGTGGTGTTCAGCGCGGCGAACAGATCGACGGTGCCGTGCCGGTGGTAGTCGAAACTGCGCCGCTCGGGCACCCCCGGCAGCATCGGCAGCACTGGTGCGGTCCGGGCGAGCGCCTGGATCTGCGGCTTCTCGTCCACCGCGAACACCACCGCGTTCGTCGGCGGGGCGAGGTAGAGGCCGACCACATCCCGGATCTTGTCGATCAGCAGCGGGTCGGGGGAGATCTTGAACGTCTCGGTCCGCCACGGCTCAAGGCCGAAGGCACGCCAGATCCGCAGCACGCTCGTCGGCGAGATCCCCACCCGCTTGGCCAGCTCCCGCTTGGACCAGTGCGTCGCCCCCGCAGGCGTCTCCTCCAGAGTGCGCACCACCACCTCCTCCACCTGGGCATCGGTGATGGTGCGCGGAACCCCGGGCCGGGGCTCGTCGGACAGTCCCGCCAGACGCCCCCGCAGGAACCTCGTGCGCCATCTCGCCACCGTCTTGCGATCGGTGTCCAGCCGCGCGGCCACCGCGATGTTGCTCAGCCCGTCGGCACAGGCCAGCACGATCCGCGCCCGCTTCGCCAAGCCCTGCGCGGTCACACGCCGCTTGGCCCAGTTCTGCAACGTCAGCCGCTCAGCCTCGGATAAGACCAACGGCTCCAGCCTGGTATCGCCCATTTCCCAAGCACAGCGCGGAGAGACGAGCCAAGTCTCCGAAAGCCCAAGATCTGAAACGGAACACGCCTCATGAGGCGACCCGAGAACTCAAGACCAGGTCACTAGGCCGCACGCCACGCTGACGTGCAATGGGTGCGGCGCGTCACGTTCGCCACCCGGCTGATGCGCTATTACCGCGATGACCAAGGGTGGGATCTCGTGGACATGGTGGTACGCCGAGGAAGGCACGCTCACCTCATGCAGCGCCGCCCGGAGGAGATACAGGGACTCCGCGCCCTCGTCACTGGCCCTGACGAACTCGCGGCGGTAGCCCGGTGATCGCGCCTGGACACAAAACGCAAGCTCTCAGCCACCCTTGGCACGCAGCCCTCCCGAAGGGCAACCCGATGAATAGCCTCCTCCACGTGGACGCCGCACGGCACCAGCGCGGTGCGCAGATAGGGCCTTTTGGCCGCACCCGAGGGACACGGGTTGCGCGACGCCGACCTGCCCGCCCAGTGCGGCTGGCATCCTCCCCGCGGCGAGCGCCAGGGCGCGCGACTACCGCCGCCGAGGTGCCGCGACCTTCCGGTACCTGCCGACCGCCCCGCCCCCTGCCCCAGGGGACCGTGCCTAAGCGACACGGCACCGCCACGGTCACCTGGCACTAAAGCGCCGGGACCCGGCCGGGTCCCGGAACCCTGCACCGCCAGCCACTACCAAGGAGGCATGCATGACCGTCCACCTGGAGCAGCCGGTTGCTCCCGCGCAGCCGACCGCCGCCGACGCCGACGACCCGTTCCAGCTCGACATCACCTTCGTCGAGAACACGCCGGCGACCGAGACGGTGCTGATGTGCAGTACCGGCGACAACTGCGGGAGCTCCTGCCCGAGCGCCTGCACCACCTCGTAACGAGGTCAGTCCGGTGGTGCGGGCTGGACGGAGCTGTCCGTCCAGCCCGCGCCCCTCCTGCCAAGAACGGAGTGTGGGTGATGACGCGCTTACGACACAGCCTGTACCGGGGTGCCAGCGAAGGGATGCTGCGCGCCGCGGTGAACCTCACCGGGCCGGACATACCGCCCTGGCCGGGGCCCGCCGCTCCGCTCGAACACTGGCGTTCGTGGCTGACCACCGTGTGGGCCGATGACACGTTTCGACAGGCTGTCTCCAGCGCCAGCCCAGACCTGGCCCGCCAGGTCCAGGCGATCCTCGACGGGCGGTCTCCGAAAGTACGCAGGGTACGACGGGCGGCACTGGCCATCGCCCGGTATGCAATCCGGTACACGCGCCGCTCCACCCCGTACGGCCTGTTCGCGGGCGTCGCGCCGATCGAGTTCGGCGACACGGCCGTGGCACGCATCGGGGACCGGCACCAGGCTGTTACCCGGCCGGACCCGGCGGCGCTGGACGCGGCGATCAGCGCCTGGGAGGCGGACGGCGAGCAGATGGCCGACGTCGACGTATGCGTCAACAACCTTGCTCAGCAGCGAAGCGGGCGCATCTTCGTCCCGTCCGAGGGGGCCTCGGAGTTCTCGCTCGCGCTGACGCCTGCGGTCACACTGGTGCTCGACGCGGCCCGCTTACCCATCCGGTACTCGATCTTGGCAGACAAGCTCGCCGCCGAGTTCCCGAACACGGCCGAACACCACCGGGCCCGGCTGCTCGCGCAGCTCTTACGGGTGCGGCTGCTGCGGTCCTCGCTGCGCGCGCCCGCCACTGTGGTCGATCCGACCGAACCCCTGCCGCCCGCCCTGCGGGAGTCCACCCGGAACAACTCGGCGGCACCGGATTTGCGGCTGGACGCCACGGTGCGGCTGCCCAAGGCGATCTTGACGGAGGCGGAGACCGCTGCGACGCTCCTGACCCGGCTCGCCACCCATCCGACGGGAATTCCGGCATGGCGCCACTACGCCGAGCAATTCGCCGACCGCTACGGTGAGGGCGTCGAGGTGCCGTTGGAGCTGGTGACGGATACCGAGAAGGGCTTGGGCTTTCCCGACGGGTTCGGTCAGGTGTCCGAGCCTCCCCGCCCGATGACCCGACGAGACCGGCTGCTACTGGAGCTGGCCGGCACCGCGGCCGTCGAGGGCAGCAGAGCGGTGATCCTGTCCGGCGCAACCATCGAGCGGCTGGAGGCCGCCGCGGGTAAGCCCGCGGTCACCCCGCCCCACCTCGAACTGGGCGTACAGGTTCAAGCCAACTCGACGCGTGCTCTGGACCGCGGGGACTTCCGCCTTCAGGTGTCCACCGTCTCCCGCGCGGTCGGCTCGATGACGGGCCGGTTCTGGCACCTGTTCCCGGACGCCGGTGCGGCCTACGCCGACCTGCCCACGGTCGAGCCGGGCGCGGAGCTGGCCCAGCTCTCCTTCCACGCCGGTCGTGTCCCCGCCGAACTGCTCACCCGGGCCCCGCACGTGCTGCCCCGGCTGGTCAGCGTCGGCGAGTTCCGGCACCGCACCAAGGAGGTGCTCTTCCCATCCGACCTGGCCGTCGGCATCCGCGACGGCCGCCTCTACCTCACCGAGGCGGCCACCGGCACGCACCTGGAACTGCTCGCACCGACCGCGCTCAACTTCCTGTGGAACAACTACACCCCTCCCCTGGCCCGGTTCCTGGCCGAGATCATCCGGGCCGCAGCGCCGCAGGTGACATGGTTCGACTGGGGCGCGGCCTGGACGCTGCCGTTCACCCCGGCGCTGCACTACCGCCGTTCGATCCTGGTGTCCGCGCGATGGAAGGCGAGGGCCCGCGATCTGCCCGACCGCACCGCGACACTGGATGAGTGGGCTGGGCAGTTGCACGCCTGGATGGGCCGGTTTCGAGTGCCGGACCGCGTGCTCCTGGCCGAGGACGACCAGCAGCTTCCCCTCGATCTGCTCCAGGACATGCACCTGGACCTGCTGCGTGCCCACCTTGACGCCAGCCCGACCGGAGTCGCGACGCTGCACGACGCGCCCCCGCCGGACGCCGACGGCTGGATCGACGGCCGGGCCCACAACCTCGTCCTCCCGCTGAAGGCCCGCTCATGACGGCAACGACGACCCTGCCCAGGACGCAGGATCTCTCCGAGGGCGCGCTCGGGACGGCGCTGCTGCACATCGAGCGCGGTGACCTGCCCACCGCGCGACGCCACCTGGCGCAGGCAGTTGCAGGCGGCGTCAGCGCCGGAGGCAACGCGTCCCTGTTCCACGGCGCCCCGGCACTGGAGTTCGTGCTCAGCCGTGCCGGACATGCCGGCCGCGACGTCCGCGAAACCGTCGACCGTGTCGTGGACGCCCGGCTGGCCGCAGTACGTCGACGGCAGGCATCTGGGGAACTGCCGCACCTCGCGGAGTTCGACCTCATCCGGGGCCTGACCGGGCTGGGCGCGCTGCTGCTGACTCGCGGCGCGGCCTCGCCGCGGCTGGAGGAGGTGCTGACCTACCTAGTCTCCCTCTCGCGGCCGGTCCGCGTCGAGGACCGGGAGCTACCGGGATGGTGGTCCGAGGTCGGGCCCGGTGGCGAGGAGATGGACGGCGGGCATGGCAACAACGGCGTCGCGCACGGCATCGCCGGTGTCCTGGCGGTGCTGTCCCTCGCCGCCCGGTACCAGGTCCAGGTGCCGGGGCAGCATGACGCCATCGAGGTGTTCGCGCGCTGGCTGGACACGTACGGAGGCTGCTACTGGACCACCCACGACCAACTGTCCGCCCCAGCGCCGCCCGAGCCGGAGCCCGCGCGCCAGTCCTGGTGCTACGGCCAACCCGGCATCGCCCGCGCCCAACAACTCGCCGCGCTCGTCCTGGGCGACCCCGCCCGCCGGCGCACGGCAGAGGACACCGTCTTGCGCGTGCTGACCGACCCGGTCCACCTTGGGCGGATCACCGACGCCTCGCTGTGCCACGGCTGGGCTGGCCTTGTGACAATCGCCCGCGCCGTTGCCGACGACAGCCCTGCTGCGGACCGCTTCACGCTGTTGATCGAAGACCTGAACAGACGCCTGGCCGCCGACCTGGACCGGCTGCCCAAGCCCGGATTCATGGAAGGCCGCGGCGGCGCGCAACTGGCTCTGGACGGCACGAACACCACGGCCTGGACCAGCGCCCTGCTGATCACCTGACCCCTGCCTGCACCCCGAACCGAGCCTCACCGACGAGGAGAGCTACGACCATGGACGACGAGAACCTTCCGATCACCGCCGAGACGGGCTGGTGGCATGCCAGTGTGTCGTTTCCGGGCGGTGCAGTGAGCACCGAGGCCGCCCAGGCGCTGTCGTCCGCGCTGCACGACCAGCGGTTCCACTTCCTGCGCAAGGGCGGGAGGCTGCGCCTGCGCACCGAGCGCCCCGCTGCCGACCTGCTGAACAGTCTCGTCGCCAACGAGCAGGCCAGCGGCTGGGTCAGCGGCATCTACGAGCCGGAGACCGAGGCATTCGGCGGACCGGAAGGCATGGACGTCGCGCACGACGTGTTCTGTGCGGACAGCCGCGGCGCCCTGGCTGATATCAACAGCCCTGGTGCCCGAGAGCGCTGCGTCCTGTTGCTCTCCGCCATGATCCGCTCGGCCGGGCTGGACCCGTTCGAGGCCGGCGACGTCTGGGCGAAGCTCAGCGCCCTGCGGCCCCCCGTCACCCCGCCCACTGGCCCCGCACGCGACCAGGCGGTCACCGCCATGCGGCGCCTGATGAACGCCGACGCAGCCCGGCTGCCGGACGCCGAGCCCGGCTGGGCCGAGCGCGTCGCCGCCTTCGAGAACGGCGGCCGCCAGCTCCGCAAGCTCGCCGCTGATGGGCGGCTGATACGGGGCTTGCGCGCCGTCCTCGCCCATCACGCGATCTTCGCCTTCAACCGCGCCGGCGTGTCTGCCAGTGAGCAGGCCGCCACCGCGTGGCTGGGGCGCCAAGTCGCCTTCGCCGCAGGCGAAGCAGCCGACGTGTCTACTCGCCGGTCCACCCCTGCAGACCCTAACCTCGCCCGAATGGAGACCACCGTGACACCCGTCGCCGACCCCGCCGAACTGCGTGAAGCACTCGTGAACCGCCTCGTCGAAGGCGGCCACCTGCGCACGCCCGAAGTCATCGCCGCCTTCCGCAACACCGAACGCCACCGGTTCCTCCCCGGCGTCGACCTTCAGAAGGCGTACATCGAGGACGCGGTGCCCACCAAGAACGACGAGAACGGCGAGATGATCTCCTGCATCTCCGCACCCTCGATCGTCGCCACCCAACTGGAGCAGTTGGGCGCCAAGCCCGGCCACAAGGTCCTGGAAGCCGGGGCCGCCACCGGCTACAACGCCCGCCTGCTCGGAGAACTCGTGGCCCCCGGCGGCCACGTGTGGACTGTGGACGTCGACCAGGACCTCGTCGACGGCGCCCAGAAGAACCTCGCGGAGGCCGGGGCCTCGAACGTGACCGCCGTGCTGGGCGACGGCGCTGCCGGCCTGCCGGAGCACGCCCCTTTCGACGGCATCCAGTTCACCGTCGGCGCCGGCGACGTTCCGGTGAAGATTCTCGACCAGCTCGCCCCCGGCGGACGCCTGGTCCTCCCGATGCGGATTCGCGGCAGCATCTCGCGATCCTTCGCTTTCGAGCGCGACGGTGACACCTGGAAGACCGTCTCGTGTGAGATGGCGACGTTCGTGCCACTGCGCAAGGGCGTCTGCGACGACATCTACACCCTCGTGCCCATGGACGGTGAGGGCAACGTCCGCCTGGAGACTTTCAGTGAGCAGGAGGTGGACCGCGAAGCGATGCGCACCGTCCTGGACCAGACGCAGGCCAAGGTGTACTCCGGCGTGAAGTTCCGCCAGGGCGACCCCTGGGAGTGGCTGTACCTGTATCTGGCCTCCGTGCTGCCCAACGGCCTGTCCCGCATGCCCGGCCAGCGCCCCGGCTTCACCCCGCACTTCGGCTGGGGCTCCATGGCCGCGCTCGACGGCGACAGCCTGGCCTACCTGACCATCCGCGAGGGCGAGGACGACAAGGGCCGGTACTGGGAGATCGGCGTCATCGGCCACGGCTCCCGCGCCACTGAGCTGGCCGACCAGGTCGCGGGCGAGATCCGCGACTGGGACGAGGGCTGGGGCAACACCGCGCCCGAGCCGGGCTTCCGCATGGCTGTCGGTGACGCCCGCGACCAGCTCACGGTCGCTGAGCCGCGTTTCGTCATCGACAAGACGTACAGCCGTCTCGTCGTCGACTGGCCGCGCAAGAGCTGAGCCGATGATCCCATCGATAGCCAGCCGTATCCCGCTCGTCCGCCGACCCAAGGCGCCTGCGTTACCACTGGACGAACGCATCACCCACCTCACCGGGCTGGCTGTCGAGCCCGCTGGTGCGAGCCACCGCGATCTGGTGGCCCGCGCCAGCGGGGTCCTCAACTACGCAGCGCTGATTGCCTCCGACGTCGGGATGCCCGACCTGGCAGCCACGCTGTGCTGGAGGCAGCACCGGGTATTCGCCGACGCTGGAAACCTCACGGGGGACATCGCCGTGATGTCGCTCATGCCCCTGATCAACATCTCCCGGCTGCTGACCCGCGAGGGCGATGGCGAAGGCGCCTACGACGTACTCAGGCGGCTGTACCGCGCCGCCCAGCGCCGCGGAACAGCCGAAATCCGTGGCAACAACGTCGATCTGTCGGTGTTGATCGGCACGGAGGCGGACCACCGGAAGGTCTGCGAGGAGCTGTGGGTCACCGTCCTCATCGACGGCGCCAGGGCCCTGGCGCGGATCGGCCGCTGGACCGAGGCCGCCGAAGCCATGACCGCGCACCGTGGCGTCGGCAACCGTCTCCTCGACGGCCGCCAAATCATGATCATGTCGCTGATGGAACGTGGCCTCGACCAGCAGGCTCGCGCCACGATCGAGTCCACCACCCCTACAGAACCTTGGGAGAACGCCATCGCGGCCCTCCTGCGCATCTATTGCCGGCCCGCGACCTCACCCACGCCGCAGCCGGAGCTGGATCTTGCTCTGCAGCAGGCACTCGCGTTGATCGCCCCGCCCGACCCCGCGACCGCGGCATTCCAGGCCCGAGTCGGACTGACCGCGCTCGATCTGACCCGCGACCGAACCAGCCCCCGCGCCGCCCTTCTTCAGGACGTCGTCGTCGACGTGGCCATTCTCGACGCCTACGCCGCCCGCGACGTTCTGAACCACCACCTGGCGCGCTCCCACCTGACCAGTGAGCAGAGACAGAAACTCGACGCCGTCCTCACCGCATCAGGGCTCGGCGCAGGGAACCTCTCAACAGCCCACATGCAAGCCCTCACTGAGGCCGTGGACAAAGCCGAAGTCGCGCTCTGCGGGCTTCTGTAGCCCGCTCGTGGACAACCATCCGCCCGACGCGGGGACACTTGCACAATTGGGCAAGAATGATCTTGGTTGCGCGACCCGCCGAGCCGCCCCAGGACCTCTCGCTACACCTGGGTCGTCGCCGCCGAGATCGTAGTCGAGGCCGCCGTCGGAGCGCCGCGCTCCCGCGCTGCGTCCGGCGCGCTGACCGCTCGCGCAATGCGGTGCCCAACCAGGCGCTCGGCCACGGCGAGCGGGTACCAGCCAGCACCAGTGACCTCGGACTCCTGAATGGACCCCACATCCCCATGTGCCGTCGTGAACGAGTACCCGATGTCGAGGTGGTAGTGATCCGGCTCGCCCTTCTCCGGCCGCGCCGGAACCAGGCCGTACTCGATGTAGACGGGGGTCTGCGACGCTGGGAAGACCTTGCCGGGGTCAACACCGGTCTCCTCGGTCAACTCGCGCACTGCCGCGTCGATCAGTGTGGCATCGGTCGGCTCAAGGTGGCCTCCTGGCTGCAACGTGATCCCGTACGCGCGGTGCTCGACAAGCAAGATCTCGGCGTCCCCGCGGACCAGCAGCGCACCCACAGTCACGTGCATCGGAAAGTTCCGCCGTGAAGCAAAGTTCCTTCCCTGAGAGAGCAGTTGCGCTGGCTTAGACAGAAGCTCGGCCTCGTCCGGGTAGCGACTGAGGTATGCGGATAGCGCGCTCGAAATGTCTGAGTCACTGATCGCCACGGGGCACCCCCACACCAGCCCGAAAGCAAAGCTCTCCGTGACCGACTGCTCGGATGTGAGCGACGAGCACTGACACAGTCAGCTCCATAGAAAGAGCGTGGCGTACGAGGGGGTTCGCACCCTACAGGTTGGGCCCGACCGGTGCGCGCATTCCACGCCGAGCAAGGGGCGGCGTCGCAGGCTGAATGATCACCTGAAGCCCCGTGCCGACGGATGGCGCCAGGCGATGCGCGCCAGCCCCAGGTGTAACGGAAAGCGAGGTCACTCCGTCCATAGAGCTGACCGGGCGTTGACGCTCGGTATGGGGCTCGTGTATCGCCGGGAGGAACCACAACGTGCCGACACCTGTACTCGATCAGCTCGAATTTTCACTCTTCTCCACCGTCACCGCCGAGCCGGAGTCGGCTCCGGAACCCGAATCCCTCGCACACGCGTGGGTCGTCGCCGCTTGTACCACGTCGGTGCCGATGACCGGGAGCACCACGGTGCGCGATTCCCGGCTGGTGCTGAGCAGACGCGTGCACTTGCCCAACCGGCCGTCGGGTAAGCGCACCGTGTCCTTCACCAGCATTCGGTTTGCGTCCATGTAGACGACGTCGCCCGGTGTCATAGGCAACCGCAGGATCTCGATCGCGCCGCCACCGGGCGGACTGGTGAACAGGCCTGGGTCTGCATCGCGGAGCAGCGCGTACGCGGACTGCGGGTCGTCGGCCACCAGATCGCCTGACGTTGCAGCGGCGAGGTCGAAGAGAGACCGGGGGAGCGGGACGGCGGGGGTCACGCGGCGACCCGGCCGGCGGAGACGGGCGTCCACGCATGCCCGAGCGAACTCATCCAGGCCCACAGCAACAGGGCGGCGCGTACACCCTCGATGTCCAGGACGCGCGGTTCCCCCGGCGCAGGGCTAAACGCACCTGGGGGAGTGGCGTCATCGCCCTCGCGGTCTGATGGCAGCACCCCAATGCGCAGGTCGCCTTCGGGTATCAGTGTCAGGTTCGTACTCACGTCGCTGGCTCCATGGCGTCGGTGTCACGCACTGCGAGCCCATCCGTGCGCATCCGCCGTCCTCAGTTGGCCGACTCGGGGGAGACGCGCCCGCCGGACGGGAAGAACACCTCTGCGTTCCCTTCCTGTATTTCGTCCTGCGGAACCGTTCCCAGGCGCGCGCCGGTCAGGATTGGCTGCCGCGACGTGCGAGTCCTGCGCCAAACCGCATCGGCATTAGCAGCCAGCGAGGCCAGTCGATCCCCGCGGCCCGCGGCGGTCCCCTGTCGCTCGTGTCCAGCCCCGCCGGCCGCCGGTGCCTCGCTTCTGCGGCTTCCTCGTGATCTGTGGGGCCAGGTGATGCCAAGCAGGCGCCGCGTCGGACCCTCCAAGCGCCTGTGTGTGGTGTCCACATCCCGCACGGAAGGACAGATCCCGTGTGGCGGGACGGCACGAGAAGTCGCGGGATCCGCAGGCGGGACCTTGTCCGGGAGGGCATTGCTGAGCCTCATTCCAGCTGCGCAGGCTTCAAAGCGCGCATCCATTCGGCGCTCCAACTGCCCTGACCTCAAGGACGGTACGTCATGAAGTCCCTCCGCCGACTCGCCACGGTAACTCTCTCCCTGTCGCTCCTCACCGGCACCGCGGCGGTCCTGGCACCGACCGCCTCCGCTGCCAACTCCTCCGCGTGCAGCTACAACCTGTCGGACTTTCGCGCGGTTGTGGATGGTAATGGAGTGAACTACCGCCACGGGCCCGGAACCTCTTATTCGTCAAAGGGAAGGCTCTACGACGGGGACGACCTCCGGGTATTCTGCGGAAAGGGTAACTGGTATTACAGCAAGCTGATCCACCGTTCCAGGGGAGGCCTCGCCAAGAACACCCACGGATGGATACGCAAGGACATGCTGCTCTCCCTCGCTGGCTGATTAGCGGAGCAGATATCGCCTGTCCTGCCGGTTTCTAATTTCTCGTGTCAGATTCCCGTTTGGTGAGGCTCGAGCCAGGTCGGATGTGACATGGAAACGGGTGCTATTCCAGGGATCACCGAAACGGCACCGGTTCGCGGACGCGACGGGGCGTTCCAAGTCAGGCTTCAGGCCCTCGCTGTGAACCGCCCGTTGGTCGCCAGCGCGCGCCGCGGTGCCTTGTTCGCGGACCGACAACCACGGGTGGCGCATCCGCTGATCGTGGGTCTGCCTAGGAGCTGTGATGATCACACTCATCGCCCTCGGCCTGCTGGCAATCCTTGCCTGGGGACTTGAGCGCAACTACGGCCGTCAGCCGTATCCGCGGACATCGCTGAACGGCAGCACAGAAGTCCGCGACAGGGACGCCGAGCGCGTCCGTGACGAGCTGCGGGCCGCGGCCGACCGGGAATGCCTCCCGTAATGACCGGATGTGGTGGGTGCCGAAGGCCCGCGCGGACTGAATCCGGTGTGCCAGGGTCAGTACGCGGTTGGCGCGGAATCGGATATCACGCCAGTCGCAGGTCACGGTTGTGCCCCTTCGAAGCGCAGCGGTTCCGGAGCAGCTCGGCGGTCTGCGTCCCGATCCCCGCTGGAGCGACGGCCTGGCGGGCCATGACGGCCTGCTGGAACAGGTCCGCGCTGCAGAGCGCGCCGGTGACTGGTCCGGGGCCCAGGCCGCGGCCGCACGGCTGGCCAACCACTTTGCGGCCGAGTCCACTGACCACCTCTACGCCGTCATGGCCAGTGAGCTCTCGGGCTACTTCGCCGCGCGGCGTGGCCGCCGCGATACACCCGACGCGAGCCCCACCCGGTGTCAGCACTATGGAGGAGAAGGCATGACCACCCCGCCCCACCCAGGACATTCCCAGTTCGTGCCGCAGCCCGGCATGCCCCATCAGCAGCCCGGCTGCCGATTCTGCGGAGCCGTCCCGGCCGCCGAGACCACGTTCCGTAGCCACCAGGGCTTCCTGGTCATGATGCGCTCTCAGTCCCTCCGTGGCCCCTACTGCCGCATATGCGGCATCGCCATCTTCCGCGAGATGACCACCAGCTCACTGTGGCAGGGCTGGTGGGGGCCTCTCTCCCTGGTGCTGGCCAATCCGATCACGATCGCCCTCAACCTCGTGTCCCGCGCGCGGATCAAAAAGCTCGGCCCGCCGGTGCCCGGCCACCCCCGTCCGCAGGTGCCGCTCGGACGGCCAGTAACGCGTCGGCCAGCGGCCTTCGTGGCCGTGATCCCGCTGATCTGGGCGCTGTGGGTGATCTCCAACATCATCCGCGACGTCACATAGCCCTTCGACGTGACAGGAGACAAGCACATGGCCTATCCGTCTCACCATCAGATGCCCTATGCCCCGCCCACACCGCCACCCCCGCAGCCTCGCCGCAGAAGGACCGGCAGGATCGTCACCATCACCATCGGTAGCGTGGTGCTGGCCTTGGTGGCCCTCATCCTCGCGAAGCATTTCACCTCGAGCCCGCAGTACACCGACGAGGAGATATACGCAGGCAGTACGCAGAAAGTCTTCAACGACCTTGGCAAGGCACTGAAAGCCAAGGACGAAGCTGCTTTTGTCGCACCCTTCACCGGAGAGGCCAAGGAGCAGCAGCGTCAACTCTTCAGAAACCTGGTGAAGGTGCCTTTCACCGTCGCACGCTGGGAGCCCCTCCATCAGGGGGTCTACGGCAAGAGCGACATTCACGTGGGTTTTGTGCACCAGATCAAGGGCATTGATGTGGCGCCGGTCTACGAGCAGTACACCTTCACGTTCGCCAACCTCGGCGCCGACGGCCCGAAGAAGGTCTCAAAGATCACGGCCAGCGAGAAGCCCGAGGCCGGCCTGCCCGGGACGAACTACCCCGCTCCGTGGGACGTCTACGAGGACATGACCGTCGCGCGCAAGGGCCGGGTGCTGGTCGTGGGAGACAAGCGCCATGGTCAGGACATCAACCGCTTTGCTCCGCACGTGGCCCAGGGTGCGGATGACATCGTCACGGCGTGGGATGCCAACAGGCCCACCGGTGCCAAGGTGGCGGAGAACGCCCTGGTGATTCTGGAGCCGGACCGCAAGATTTTCAGCGCCTTCTACTCGGGCCGAACCGACGGCGGGGACCCCAACTCCTTCGAAGCGGGATACAGCCAGCCTCTCGCCGCTTTCAAGGCCGATTACGAGGACAAGATCCAAAGCGGCGGTTCTCGCATCGTGATGGACAGCTCACTCAGCCGGTTCAAGGGACCGGATTGGAAGTCCGGCGTCGAAGAGATCACACGGCACGAATTCGCGCACAGTCTCGTGTCGCCCCTGAACACTGCCCGCGGCGCGCTGCGGATAGAGCCTTCCATGTGGATCGTCGAAGGATTCGCCGACTACATGGAAGGGCGCGGCAATCAGGGGAGGAACCGCGCCGAGGAGAAAGCCGTCCTCGACGGCTACTCCTTCGGGGGAATCCTGCCCCCGAACGACGAGGAGCTCTTCTACAGCACCAAGACACGCGACCGCAGCGCCAACTACGTGCTCTCCCGCCTGGTCATGGAGTACCTGGTGAAAAAACACGGGGAGCGCGCGACCTTCGACTTCGTGGTCGACAGCTACGTCGATCCGGGCAACGACCGGCAGCTCATAGAGGAGCTCACCGGCCAGGACCGGCAGGCGTTCAGCGCAGGGTGGGAGCGGTACGTCCGGGACAGGGTCCCCGGCATCGGCACCTGGTAACCAGCCCTTCATTCACAACCGGGTCGGGCCAGGACACTGCTCCTTGTGGGTCGGGTGGTCGGTGCCGTCGAGTGCGAAGGAGTGAAGAGCGGTGAACTGGGCCTCGATGCGGTTGAGCCAGGAGCTGTTGGTGGGGGTGTAGGCGACCTCGACGTTGTTGGCCGTGGCCCAGTCGCCGACCCGGGTATCGCGTCTGGTGGTCAGGTGCGGGGAGAAGTTGTCGACCACGAGTGCGATGCGGACCTGGGGAGGATAGAGGCTGCGCAGGTAGCGGCAGAACTCCAGGACTTCCTGCGTGTCTTGGTCTGCTTCACGTGCCCGTAGAGCTTGTCCTTGGCCAGGTCGTAGGCGGCGAACAGATGACGGACTCCGTGCGGGCGGGTGTAGGTCGTCCGCCGCCGGGGGCGGGGTTCGCGGTCGGGGTCCTTGTGCTTGCCGCCGCGCTCGGCCCACTGTCTGCCGGGGTGAGGCTGGAGGTTGAGCGGACCGAACTCATCGACGCATAAGACCACGCCGGGTTCACCGGGCTCGGGCACCACATCGCCGTCGGCGGTCACAGTGGAGGCGGGCGACCCGGATCCGGTCGCGCTGCGCCGGGCCGGGTGGGCGTGGACGCTGCGGGTGGGAGAGCGGGTGCCACAGCGTGTGCTGGACCGGCTGGGAGCCGAGGAAGGCGCTGTGGTCCAACGAGCTGCCGCTGAGGTGGGCGCTGCCCTCTCCGCGGCCTTTCTTGACCAAGTGCTCAAGGACCAGGGCACCTCGGGGCTGGTGACGAAGACGCTGCGCGCGCGCTGGCAGGCGGGTGCGCCTGTATGACGTGCTGTGGATGCCGAACCAGGAAGACCAGTTCCTGCGCAATCACATCTCCTGGCAGGAGATGACGGGCCTGTGGGCCGATCGGGTGGAGCGCATCACGGTGTGGTCTTACGGGCTGCCCGGTCGCATCAACATCGTCTTTTGGCTCCACGGCGGCGGTTCCATCGAGACCAACGTCAACGCCCCCAAGGTTCAACACACCGCCCCGGTATGCCAGCAGTGCAGCCTCAAGGACGCCTGCGCCGAAGGGTGGATGGGCTGCGGAATCCGTGTGACAGCAGACCGCAAGGTCACTCCCTGCGTGCTGCGGCCGGATCTCGCCCTCCCGTTGCTACGTGGCGGTAATCAGTACGTTGAGCCCGCGGTACTGAACCCGTACCTGTCGGGGCATCTCGACACCATCCCTACGCACTAGAGCGAGGACGCGCATGCCACTACTTGAGGGCAAACGCCTGGTCATCTCCGGCGTCCTGACCGAGGACTCCATCGCTTACGCGGTAGCGGCCATGGCCATGCGGCAGGGGGCGGAGATCATCCTGACCAACGCCCCGGGCCGCCCGTCTTCGATCATGGGCAGGATCGCCAAACGCCTGCCCGCTGAGCCGGTCGACCTGGTCCCGGTCGACGTCACCAGCGAGGACGACATCCGCCAGCTCCACGACACCGTGGCCGGGCAGTGGGGCCACGTGGACGGCGTGCTGCACGCCATCGCCTACGCCCCGGAAGCGGCTCTCGGCGGGAACTTCCTCAACACTGCGTGGGAGGACGTCGCCACCGCTATGCATGTCTCAGCGTTCTCGTTGAAGGCGATGACCGTCGGCCTGCAGCCGCTCCTGGAGAAGGCACCCACCGGCGGGTCGGTCGTCAGCCTGGACTTCGACGCCACGGTGGCCTGGCCGGTCTACGATTGGATGGGTGTCGCCAAGGCAGCTCTCGAATCCACGACGCGCTACCTCGCCCGCGACCTCGGACCTGTAGGGATCCGTGTGAACACGGTGAACGCCGGCCCCATCCGGTCGATGGCAGGCAAGTCCATTCCGGGCTTCGACGGCCTGGCGGACAACTGGGATAAGCAGGCCCCCCTCGGGTGGGACACCAAAGATGCGGAGCCGGTAGCGGGCCCGGTCGCATTCCTCTTCTCCGAGCTGTCCCGCGGCATCACCGGCACCGTGCTCCACGTCGACGGCGGATACCACGCACTCGGCGCCCCGATCCGGTAGCAGGAGCATTTCCCAACGTGGGGCCCGCCGGTCTCGCCGGCGGGCCCCACAGCGTCTCCTCCCGGATGAGGGCGAACCCGATATGGCTTGATCCACCGGTTCCGCTCCCGGTCGTGCTTGCGGATCGCCGGTCAGTTGCTGGTGCGACGGACACGGGCGCCACCATCATGCCGCCGGCACCTGCCTTAACCACCCGCACCACCTCGCTCGACGAGGTGGTCACCCAGACGGTCGGCCGCGCACTCGACCACCTGCGCCTGCCACACCTGGTCACGGCGCGATGGGGACGGGACTGGAGGGGCAGGAACTGAGCGTCCGCTCTGCGTCAGGAACGGGGCGAGGGTCTCCGTGCAGCTGGGGTAGCAGGGGGGCTCCGGGGTCGAGGTGGGCTCGTAGCCCGGGCAGGGCAAGGGCTTCCTGCCGTAGCACGATTCCGGCCGTCAGCATCTGCTGGACCGGCTCTGCGAGGTGTGCCGGCAGCCAGGAGACCGCGGCACGCACGTCGCCCGGGGCCGCCGGAGACAGACGGCGCGGGCGTCGTCCCAGCAGTGCCTGGTACAGGCCGGCCGCCGCGGTCAACGGGGGGAGACCCGCGGCGCGCGCTCTGGCGTTGGCCTGCTGGGCGCATTGCAGGCCGTCGAGGTCCAGATCCCCGTACAGAAGTAGGTCGGTCACGGGGTGGTCGCGTTCCCGGAAGGAATCGGCCGCCGTGGGTAGGGAGGCCACCAGCTGGTCTCCCGAGCCGTAGCCGAGCCATCCGACCTGGGCATGGTCGGGCCATGCCGCGAAGATCTGGCGCAGGCTGGCGAAGGTCGCACTGTTCTCCACGACGAGCAGCCAGGGGGCCGGGCCGAGTTCGAGCATGGCCAGTGGGGCGGGTGTCCCTCTGGCCCGCAGGTGGTTGGTGATGTTGAGGAGCCCGGCGGTCACCAGGTGGTGGTGTTCGATGCGGCTGAGGCGTTTTTCGTCGCCGTACAGCTCGTAGGAGCGCTCGGCGAGCGGGATGATCTCCGCGTCCGGGTGGTCCCGCAGGTGTGCGTTGACCGGGCCGAGTAGCGCGTGGTCGGCTGCGGACAGCTGGAGTGTGGTGGCGAAGGACAGCTGCGGCACCCAGGCTCGTGGGCCGGGCCTGGGGCGGGGGGAGCGGGGCCTGGGCATGCGCTGGATCCAGCGCGGCAGGGGCGGGTGGGCACTGTAGTCCCATCCGCCGGGCCCGCCGGGCAGGCGGGCAAGGCCCCGCCGGGCCAGTTCGTGCGCCGCGTCAGCCAGGACCCGGCGGCGGGCCGGGGAGGTGGGAAGACTGGAGTCGCCCTGGTCGGCGGCCCGCGCCAGAGCATCGAACTCGACGCGCTGGCGGGCCTGCTGGGCCAGATGGGCGGCCATGCGGTCGGCTGCCGTCATACCGCATCCCCGGCGTCCGGCGCGGCCTGCGGGACCGCTGCCTCGCTGCTTGGTGGGCGGCGCAGAAGGCGGGCGGAGACGATGCCGTCGGCCCGGGCGTGGGCCACCCCCGCCGCGACCACGTCGCCGTACCGTTCTTCGACCTGTACGAACCGGCGCCGGGTGCGCAGATCGACCCCGTTGCGCAGCCGGATGATGAGCGGGAAGCGGCCCAGCGCCGGGAGGTCGTTGGTTCCCGTGGTGTACACCAGCTGGATGCCGTGGGCCCCTGCCACGCGGCGCTGCAGTTGGACGAACGGCCCGTAGTTGGCCTTGCCGAAGGGATTGTCCAGGACCAGTGTGCCGACGCCGCCGGGGAGACGCCGGTCGCGTCTGGCGGCGCGCATCCGGGCCAGGGTGCAGTACAGCAGGACGGAGACGGTCAGAAGTTCACCGCCGCTGAACTTCTGGATCTCGGTGACCGATTCCCGTTCGATGGTGTCCAGGTTCTGCGTCGGCTTGATGATCTTCGCGACGATGCTGCCGCGCCCCCCGAGGGCGGCCAGAACCAGCCGCTTGGCCAGCGCCATGGCTTCCGGCAGGGCGCTGGCCTTCCCCGCGGCGCCCGGGGACAGCGCGGTGGTCATCCGGTCAACTTCGGCGGCCAGCCGGCGCTCCAGTTCCTCGCCGCCCGCCCGATGGCGCACCTCCAGCGACAAGAATCGCTCCTCGGACCAGTTCCCCAGTCCTTTGGGAAGCCTGGAGTGCCGGGCGACCTCGTCGAGGTCGTCCAGCACCGCCTCGACCAGACTTGCGCAGGTCCGCACGACCATGGCCTGGTCTTCGGCGAGTTCACCGAGAACGGCGGTGACTTCCCGCTCGCGGTCCTCCACATCCCCCAGGAGCTCGGCCAGCCGTCTGGGCTGCGTCAGGTCCTGCTGGAGGCGTGCCCGCAGCCGTCCGTCGACGACCGGAGCGTACTGAGGCTGCTGTGCCAGGCGTTCCACTTGGCGCACGGCCTTCTCCAGCGTTCTCCCCCCGCGCGCGTGAGTGCGGGCCGCCTCCTCCAGCTGCTCGGTGATCTCGCCACTGATCCGGTCCGCGTCCGCCGGCTGCAGGCCGTGGACGATCGTGGCGGAGAGGCCGTGTTCTTCAAGGAGCAGCCCATCGGTGCTGAGTTGCTCGGTTTCCTGCCGGTCCTCAGCGCCGGCTGCTTCCTGATGGCGGTTAGCGGCAGTGTGCAGGGTCTTCACCGCCTGCACCAGCCGCGCGGCGTCGCTGCTCGCTTTGTCCGCGTCTCGTCCAATGGTCGCAGCGTCCAGCCGCCGCGCGTGCACGGTTTCCTGCGTCTGCCCGAGGAACCGCCGCGCCGTGTCCAGCTGCTTCCGGGCTTCGTGCACGGTGCTGAAGGCGAGCCGCTGGATGGCCGGGGTGAATTCTTCCAGGGCAGCGGCGGCGTCCTCGTGGTCCTTCTGCGCCTGACGGTGAAGCAGCGATGCCTCGGTCGCGGCCTTCTGGGCGGCGGTGTGACAACGGTCGGCGTCGGCGAGGCGGGCCGCGAGACGTCCGGCATCTGCCGCGTCCGTGCCGCCGGCCAGGGCTCGTGCCCGCTCCCTCGCTTCGGGACTGAGCTCGGTCAGCTGCCGGCTGAGGTGGTTGATGGCGTTCTGGCAGGTGGTCAACCGCTGCTGCAGGGTGATGTCGCTGATGCCGTTGCGCCAGTCCTGCCGGGACTGCGTCCAGCGCGTGTGCAGTGCGTCCAGGCTGCTGGAAGGCACCTCGCCGGTAAGCGCAGCGTCGAGGATCTCCTGAGGCAGTTCCCGGCGCAGCGTCTGCGTCTCCAGGGTCCGGCGTTTCCTGTCCTCCGCGCACTGCTTCATCTCGGCTGCGGCCGATCTTTCCCGTCTCTGGGCCTCCTGCCACACGGTCTTGAAGCGCTTGGCGGCAGCTTGGTGCTCGCGCTCTTCGGTGCGGGCCTGGCGTGCCTGGTGCTCCCAGTCCTTCAGGTCACGGGCTGCGGCGGCCAGTGTGCGCACGCGGGGCAGCACCCCGGCGAGCGTGATCATGCGGTCTGTGTTCTCACTGATCCGGCGCTCTGCCCGACGGGAGGTCTCTTCGAAGTCCGCTGCCTGCCGGGTGAGGTCGTTCGCGCGCTCGGTGAGCGTGTTCACTTCCTCATCGAGCTGGTTCATTCTCTTCTCCAGCTCGGCGCGAGCGCGTCCGCTGAAGTCGTCCAGATGCGAGCGCAGGCGCTGGGCCAGGGCGCGGTCGGCTTCGCGGCCCCCGGCGATGTGCTGCAACCGGTCTTCCAGGGTGTCCAGCCGGTCGGTGACCTGCCGCAGCTCTTCCTCGCCAGCGTCGGCGTCGAGCGCCGCCGGGTGCAGGGGCAGCACCGTGACCTCGGTGGCGCCCGTAGCGGAGCTGAGGGCACGGGCCTGGCCATCCGTGCCCACGGCAACGATGCCATGCAAGGACAGGTCCGCACGGCGTGCCAGGGCGGCCAGGTCACCGCCTGGCACCGGCCCGCAGACCACCACGCCGCCGATGAGATGGGGAATGGCGGCGATGACGTCATCGCGCCGGTGCGCGGGGACGGTCTCCCGCAGGAACTGCAGCCCTGCCACTGCGGGGGCGCCGAGGGCGCGCAGCGCGGCGACAGCCTGCTCGACCTCGCTGGGCGGCGGACAAAAGCCGTCACGCTCCAGCGCCTCGCGTACGCGCTGATCCTCCAGAGCCCGGGCCTGCTGCCGAGCCAGCGACGCGTCGGCCTCGGTCACCTGGGCGTCCAGCAGCCCGATGAGGTCCGCTCCTACCGCGTCCAGGTCGAGGCCGCCTTCCTCCACGCCCATTCCTGCCAGCTCCCGCAGGCGAGGTTCCCCCTCCAGGGAACGGCGCTGTTGCTGGAGGGTGTTCAACCGCTCCCACATCACTTCGTGCCGCTGGCGTACCTCGGCCAGTGTGCTGTCGCACCGGGCGCGCTCCGAGGCGACCTCGCCGCGCCGTACCCGGGCGAATTCCTGCTGGCTCCTGGCGTGCTCCAGCTCTTCTCGTGCTGTGCTCTCTTCGTGGGTGAGCCGCTCCATGGCGCGTGGCGGGTCTTCGCGCTCTTGCAGCAGGCCTTCACCGCGAGCGGCTTCGAGGGCGGCCCGTGTCTCGTTCATCCGGGCGTCTGCCAACTCCGCACGAACCTGAGCGTCTTTAGCCGAAGTCACCGCATTCAGGCGGTCGGTGTCGGCCGCACGCCCCTCCTTTTCGGCTTCGGCGTGCCGCCTCCGGGCACGCGACGCCTCGCCTTCGAGCTGGCGCAGCTCGCTGTCGAGCTTCAACAACCAGGCCGCGCCGGCTCGCTCCATCGCCTCCCGAAGGGGCGCCTGCTCCTCGCTGAGGCGGGCAAGGAGGGAGTTCACCTGCTGCAGCTCTTCCTCCTGGGCCAACAGCTCCAATACGGAAGGAACGGCCTTCCAGGAGCGGCTGTCCAGTTCCGCCCGCGAGGCCTCCTCCCTGCAGCCGGCTTCGTCGCGGGCCCGGTCGGCCACCAGGGCACGCCGGGCCGCCTCCTCGACGGCGGCCACCCGGCGCTGCTGCTCCTCGACCCGCTCGGCGGCCCGGTGCGCATCCTGCTGGGCGGCGGCCGCGCGACCGGCCAGGACGATGGAATCGTGCTCCAACCGCTCAGCCTGCGACCGGATGTGCTCACACGCCCGCTGCGCAACCCCTACCTTCTGGCTGAGCGTGTGCTGGGCGGCAGCCACGTGCGCCGCTGCCTTCTGCACCGGCCTCAGCCGCAGCACGGCCTCCGCCAGGAACCGCCCCTCCAGCTCGCGCGCGGGCCGCGCGGCGAGCTTGTCCGCGTGCGCATTCAGCGTCGCGCGTGTGGCGGACGGAGCCGCCTCGTCGACGACCATGTCGATGAGAAAGTCTACGAAGTCCTCGCACGAGGGGAACTTGAACAGCTCGGTGATGCCGCCCTCCTCCCGGTTCATGTCACGCTGAATCTTGAAGACCTGCGGGTCCAGGCCGTGGCTGGCCAGCTGCTCGGCCCATACGAACTGCTCGTCGGCGACGACCAGCTGCGCCCGCCGCTCCGCTTTGTGCGCCGCCTCCAATGCCCGCACATACGAGGTCAGACTGAGCTGGCCGCCCTCTCCCCGGACGGGAAGCACATCCAACTCCAGAGCTCCCGGGAGCGGCCTGAACAGGTACCAGCGTCGCTCGAGGCGTTCCCATCCGGCAGCGAGGTCCGCGGGACGCTGCCCGCCGCGCCACTGGTAGACACCACCGCTCACCAGCGCGGCGCCGGCGTCCGGCCGCTCGGAGTCCTCCCACTCGGCGATCACATGGGAAACCTGCCCGTCGGGCACGTAATCAGCCAAGGACTTGTTCTTCGTGTGGCCGATGAAGTCGACCTTGGCGGGCAGCAGGAGACTGAACAGCAGGGACATCAGCGTCGACTTGCCGCCGCCATTGCGCAGCCACAGGATCACATCAACAGACGACAGGGGCCTGCCGCTGACCGTGCTCGGGCCACCGGTCAGGTCCAGGACAAGGGAGGTGAACCCGGCCGCACGGTGGCCGATGTTCTCCAGACGCAGGCGTCGCAAACGGTACATCGCTCAGTCCTCCTCGATGAGCTGGGCACGGCGGATGTCACACAGCGCGGCGAACGCAGCCATCGCGGCGGTTTCACGGACTTGCAGGCGGAAGCGGTGAGCGAGCCGGTAGCACCCCACCCCCAGCTCGGGGGCGCGGTTGGCCAGCCCCTGTTCCACCAGCCACTCAAGGGCTTCCTTGATCACTCGGTGCGTGCTCGACTCCGACAGGCGTCCCGTCGTGGTGGGCCTGGCAGGTGGGAGCTTGGAGTACACCCGCCATGCGGCATCCAGCTCGGCATGCGGCACAGCCAACCCGTCCGCGTCCACGGCAGCTTCGCGCAGCCGTTCCGTCAGACTGCGCAGAAAGTCGTCGACCTCGGCCAGAGAAACCCGCTTGACGGTCTCCTCCTCCAGGTCCGCCGGGGTGGGGTAGGCACGCGCGGCGATGGCCACATGCGCGAGCCCCAGCACGAGACGGTCCTTGACACCCAGCCGGGGATGGTCCTTGAGCCGGTAGGCAAGCCACGACCCCTCCCGGGGGTGCAACACCAGCCCCTCGATCGGATGCGCCTCGATCAAGTCCATGTCCAGACCTTCGGCGACCGCGTCGACCGCGTCACGGAACGCCCCGTCCAGGCGGTACCGCTGCAGCAGATCCCAGTACCTGGGAAGGGCGAGCGGCCGCAGACGCGGCTGGCAGCCAAGGCTCACCAAACAGGCAGCGTCCGTCAGCTCCGACGCGGAGTAGGTGCAGGCAGCGGTGGTCATACCAAGGCCTCCAGGTAGTCCCCGGCGTATGCGGGGTCGGGAATCAACGGCTGGGCGGGAACGAGCAGCAGGTCACTCCCGCCCAGCGCTCCGAGATCGAAGACAGCGCCGTCATCGAGGACCACCAGACGCTCCCCAAGGAGGTCCTCCAGTTCCGCCACGGCACCCCCCTCGTCCTCCTCCGGGTCCGGAGCGAAGGCCCGCAGTACCGAAACGGCCAGCAGACCGGCCGCTCCCACTCCCTGAGTCAGCGCCTGCTCCAACAGGTCCGACAGACGCACGGGAGCACTCAGCGCGCCCTCGAGCAGAGCCCGGGCAACGGCGACGTCCTCCTCGCTGTGCAGGCCGCTCTCGCACTCCTCGTCAGCGACCAGCTCCACGTCCTGGTCCGGGAACGCTTCCCGCACCTCTCGCACTGGCGCCAGCAGCAGACCCCACCAGTCCCGCAGCCGCGGCCGACGAGCGACCACTGGTCCGCCGACCGCGTCCGCGAACAGACCCGCAACCCCTTCCGCCTGCTCAACCGTCAGCGCCAGCACCGGCTCGAGGACGTCCTCCTGCACCCCCACCACCGCCAGGCGGGGCGATGGCCTGAACCTCTGCTCGGCCTGGGAACGCAAGAACGCCGGGCGGGCATCGATCACCCGCTCCAGCAACTGCGTATGCCGCAGATGCGCCCGCTCCAGCAAATGCAGGATCCGCGCGCACGTACGCCGGACGTCCACGTCGTCGACGGCGTTGCGCGCCTGCCGCATCCACTCCATCAGCTCTCGCTCGACTTGCTGCCGCTCCCCGAGATGATCACGCGCCGTCCTGAGCAGCTCCGGGACCCGCCGCTCCCAGTCCACCGCCCGCACGTCCCGCTCGGTCTCCTCCAGCACCGCGCGCACGCGCTCGCTGTAGAGCAGGGACATCTTCAAACTGTCCGCCGCGCTCTCCTCCGCCCGCCCCCACCGGCCGGTGCTCACCTGGCGCCGCAGCATCGCGTCCTTCGCCGCCTGCTCGTCCTCCAGGTCGTACTCCAGACCCGCCAGCAGCAAATTGATCGCCGGAGCTGTAGCCTTCAGCACCGCTTGGCCACGGCGCCCGAATCCCTCCTCCAGCATCCGCAGCGACAAGGGCACCCGACGGTGACCAGCGCGATAGTCGCTGTAGGGGATGGCGAACTCCTCCCCTCCCTGAGAGTCGTTCAGCAGCTCCCGCACCACGAACCGGGCGACCGCCACATGCTCCGACCCGTCCCGCGCCGGCGCCGCTGCGTGCGCCAAGGAGGAGAGAAACTCGACCACTTCCTCTGTGGTGGCCTCCAGCTCCATCCCCTGCCGGCTCACGACCGCTTCCAGCGCTGCCAAAGCAAGGGTGCGCGGGTCATAGAGATCTCCAGGGAACTGCTGCCATGCTTGCCGCTGATCGATGCGATGCAACGGAGCCGCGCGTGCCAGCACCGAACTGCGTCGCACGAACCCGGGCTCGGCCACCAACCCGAGCCATGTTTCGACCCCGTCGGTGGCCTCCGGGGCCGCGGCCAGAAGCCGCCGCTCCTCCCGATCCAGCAGGGCCTGCAGCACCTGGTCGGTCTCGTCCACCTCCACAGGGCTCGGACTGCTGAGAGACACACATGTTTCTGTCATGTCATCAGTTCAGCAGCCAACTCTGACAAACAACTCCAAATACTGTATGTCGACTACCCAATCGGATGTCAGCCAACAGTGGGAACATATCCTGCGCCTACCGCTCCCACCAGCAGTCTTAGTGTGAGGAGCGAGCCATCGGGATGTCCCAGAACGCCACTGTGAGGTGCCACGGGACTGTCCCGGTCGAGTGCTGTCTCTGGGCATCGTCAATTACGACCCCACTGCGCGGAACTACGCAGTTCCGTCGAAGAATTTCATCAAGGCACGGAGGCCCGGCAGGCGCAACTGCCACGCACACCCCAGCCCGACCGCCCCCGCACCACGCCTGCTTCCGGACTACGTCATGCCGTCGGCCGGAACTCGGCAGCGATTCATGTCGGAACCTCACCCGCCCCGAATCGGCGCACCCGTCGGGTATCAGAGGGCGTTATGAGGCTCGGCGCCCGTCTTGGTGTCGCCCGGACGAGTGGATTCGAGGTGTTCATGTCGGTCGGTGGGCTTGAGCCTGCTGGGGTAGCGGTGTGAGTGAACGCAAGCCGTACCCGAGCGATTTGTCCGACGACCGCTGGGCACTGATCGAGCCGGTGATCACCGCCTGGAAGGCCGCGCACCCCTCGCCGCGGTCTGGCTCGCCCGCCGGGCTGCCCGCATGAAGGTTCTCGATGCGATCAGCACGCCGTAGCGGGTGAGCCGTCAGGCGGATTGGGGCCAGTCGTCCATGGTCTGGTGGTCGCGCACCGCCTCTTCCAGCGCCCGTATCCCGAGGTCGATAAGCGGGTTCCGCCGGCTGCCCCGGCGCACGCAGGTGAGGATCCGCCGCGTCGGCATGTTCTCGCTCGACACCGGCACCCGCACCACCGCCTGGCCCGCCGGGCCCTCGGCCAGCCGCGGGATCAGCGAGATGCCCAGCCCGTTCCCGACCAGCGACCAGACCGCCGACCAGTGGGTAGCGGCGTGCACGATCCGCGGCGAGAACCCGGCCGCCGCGCACAGCACCCGCACCCGCTGGGCGTGGTCGCAGGTGCCCGGGTCGGCGACGATCCAGTCCTCGGCCGCCGCGTCCTCCAGCCGCACCGACACCGCCCGCGCCAGCGGGTGGTCGGCGGGCACCAGCATGATGTACGGCTCCTCCAGCAGGGGGCTCTGCTCGAACCGCGCGTCATCCGGCGGCGGCCCGCCCTCGATGGGCTCCACGACCGCGAGATCCACCTCGCCCGCCACCAGCAGGTCCATGCTCTCCACGGTGTCGCACTCGCGCACCTGCACCAGGAGGTCGGGATGGCTGTGCCGCAGCCGCCCGGCCGCGGGGGCGATCAGGCCGCTGATCGCGGTGGTGAAGCCCGCGATGCGCAGCGGTCCGCTCATGCCCGCCCGGTAGGACTCCAGCTCCGCCTGCGCCTCCTCCCACCGGGCCAGCAGCGCGTCGGCGTGGTCGATGAGCAGGAGCCCGGCCGGGGTCAGCCGGACGCCGCGGCCCTGCGGCTCCAGGAGCGGGACCTTGAGCTGGCGCGCGAGCTCGCGCATGTGGTGGGAGACCGCCGACGGGGTGAGGTGCAGGGCCGCGGCGGCCGCGGTGACCGTGCCCTGCTGGCGCACCACGCGGAGCATGTGAAGCCGGCGCAGGTCAATCATGAAATCATTTTGCACACACCACCCGCAAAACGTGCAATAGACCGCAACGGTCGTCCGGGGTCATCCTGCTGCCATGAACACCAACACGAAAACCATCGTTTCCCGGCACCCCACCAGCGAGGGCGTCGTGGTCTGGAGCCGCTGCGCCTGCGGACGGCTTCAGATGGTCCTGGTTCCAAACGGCATCGACGGCAAGGGACTCGCCGCGGGCGGACACGACATCCAGTGCCCCCACTGCGGCCGTTAGTGCTGCTCGGCGTCAGAACGAACGGCATGGCGCTGGGGTGGGAGATGCGGTCACGGCTCCACGTGGCCCCACTCGGAGAACACGCGACGGCCTCCGTCGGCCCCACTTCAAGCAATAAGCGACGAGAAAGTGCCGGTTGCAGGCGGGGCCATTGCGGACCAACACGGTTCCCACGTGGTGGAGGTGGGGCCAAACCAGGCCGTCCTGGTGGGGCCACTCCAGACCGTCAGGGCCAGCATTCCGGCTTCGACGTGACGCGCGGCCTCCTCCATGCCCCTCGCCGCTACGCACCTTCGCATCGAGGCCGGGCGCTCCCGGCGCTCTGATTCACGGGTCGCCCCGGACGTTCTAGGAACGATCCATCGGTGCGCCGAGACCGGAGCTCTCCTCCTACTGCCCGCACCCCACGTTCGACACGCTGCTGCGCAGGACGAAGGCGAAATGACTTCCACTCCCCGTATCACTCGCCGTAGGCGCGTTCCACCACCCACCGCTTGGCCGGCGGGACGAACCCCTTGTCTGCGGGGCTGCGCTCGACGATCCCGACCTCGATGCCCACGCGTGCTCCGTGCTCGACGACCGCGGTCTTGAACCCCTGGTCCACCAGCGACTTCTTGACCGTGCCGGTCTGCTCGGCGACCTTGTTCAGCAGGCGGGTGCCGATCGTGTTCTCGTGGGCCGAGGCGGCGGCCACCACCACCGCGATCACCAGTCCCAGAACATCAACGGCCAGGCCCCGCTTGCGCCCCGCACCCTCTTCGCGGCATCCCGGCCCGTCCTGTCGGCCGGCCCCCCGGCCGCCGCGTGGATGCTCTGGGTCTCGAGCACGACCAGGCTGGGGTCGGCTAATCGGCGCCGCTGTTCGCGCGTGTACCAGCGCAGCAGATCGTGGATCCTCTGGTCGGTTCCGTCGTCGCGCCAGGCGGCGAAGTAGTAGTAGTAGGCCGCCCCCTTCGGGGGCAGGTCGTGCGGCCGGAAGTCCCACCGGCAGCCGGTGCGGTTCTGGTACAGGATCGCGTTGACGATCTCCCGCATCTCGTAGGCGCCCTGGTGGCCGGTGGCCGAGGGGTGCGCGGCCTTCCAGGCGGTGATCACCGGCTCGATCAGTGCCCAGCGTTTGTTCGACAAGTCGCTCGGGTACGGCTTGCGTTCACTCACACCGCTACCCCAGCAGGCTCAAGCCCACCGACCGGCATGAACACCTCAAAGCCACTCGTCCGGGCGACACCAAGACGGGCGCCGAGCCTCATAACGCCCTCTCAGAGCGCAACGGGTTTGCGCTCAACTGCTCTGGAACTGCACATGGGTTCATGAGTCCAGGGGGCCTCGAAGGGATCCGTTGGGACAGCGACACACGGTGGCCCACCTCTGAGTGGACAGCTCGCATCCGCAGAGCATCTCGTGGAAAACCCTCCTGGATCCGGAGTCTTCATCGTCCTTCCCGAAGAGGGCCACAACTTCGCTGATCACGGTTACCCGACACCAATCTCATGAGGACGCACATCTAGCGCCCACCACCTCAGCTCATCCCAAGGAACGTCGTCATCCGTGAATCAACGGGCGGCCCACCGGTCGACGATGTCACGGCGCAGCCGCCCTTCAAGTAGCGACGAAGTGCGCCTCGATCTCATCCAGGCCTGTGTGATTGCCACTGATCACGCGTCGACCGTACCGCCGCCCACAGCCGTCGGTGACCTGGCGAGCAGTGCGTACAGCAAAGGGACACGCGGGTCCTCGTCCGGAAGCCGCCACCAGCCGGAACCCGTGCGGATCATACGGGGCCAGCGAGGCCAGGGCAGTTCATCGCTCTCGCGGAGGCTGGCGACCTGGAGACCTGCTCCCAGCAGGGCATTGATCACCTCGCCGAGCCCATGCATCCACTCGAAGGACTCCGTGGCGCCCTGTACTGCCGGTCCGTCGGTGTACGTGTGGGTCGAGTTGCGTTGGACGGGGCCGCGGCCTTCGAGGTAGTCGTGGCGCAGGAGGAGTCGGGATCCCTCGTCCTCGGCGGGGGTGGGGCCGAGAGCGCACAGCATTGGGTGGAACTCGACAACGTACAGGCGGCCGCCGGGCCGTAGCAGCCGAGCGATCAGTTCGGCCCAACGGTCGAGGTCAGGCAGGTAGCAGAGGGCTCCCTTCCCCGTGTAGATCACGTCGAACGTCCGACCGTCGAGCGCTTCGACGGCGTCGTAGACGTTGGCCTGCACGTAGTCGACGGTGACTTCGGCTTCTGCGGCGATCTTGCGGGCGGCCTCCACCGACGCACCGGAGATGTCCAGCCCGACGGTGCGTGCTCCGCGTCGGGCGAATTCGATCGTCTCGGTACCAAGGTGGCACTGCAGATGCAGGACGTCACGCCCGGCGAGGTCGCCGAGATCCTCCCATTCGTAGAAGGCGAACCAGCGGGCGGAGTCCCGCGCTTCGCTCAGGCCGTAGAACTGGCTGGCCGTATGCACTGGGGTTCTTGCGTCCCAGTTGGACTGGTTCGTCCGCATCATCTTTTGGACGGTGGGGTCGAATCGCTTGGAATCCTCCATGCAGCCATCCAACCCTGACGCCTGCCGTCGGGGAATACCGTCCGGGGGACCCGGCCGGATTCAGCGCCCCGGACACCTCATCTGACCGGGAGTCACACGGTCTCTAAGCGCGATCGCTGCCTCCAGGTGGGACTTCAAGGAACCGAGAATCAGGCCCTCTAAGCACCCCAGAACGCAGTACGCAGCGGCGGGACGCGGTCGAAGGGCGGGTGGCTGGCTGCCCCGTCGTTGGCGGTGCGCCCGCTGGCCGAACGCGGCACCGTGTGCGATTCCACGGTGCACCGGGGCCTATTGCCCGTCCGGCCGATGCTCAGCCGCCAGGGTCCGGTATGGCCGAGAAGTCGTTGCCTGGTGGCAGGATGAACGGGCAACTCGCCATGCCGTCAGAGGGAGTGCGCCGTCATGCCCGAGCAGCAGCCACCGAGAGCCATTCACCTCGTGAAAATGGCCGAGCAGCCTGATGTCCCACAGAACGCCGACGACACGAAGGTCGCCGAGTGGCACCGGAAGATCGCCGAGCAGCTGGGCGTCGACCCATCCGAGATCGAGGACGCCGTCATGGCCGTCTCCACCGACATCGTGCCCAGTGGCCCGATCACCACCGATGTCCTGACCGACGAGCCGCTGACCGATGCCGAGGCGATCGCGCTCCTGGCCGCTCACGATCACAACCCCCAGGCCCGCGAGCTGTAAGAACAGGGCGGGGAAGCGCCGCACCGTGGTGCTCAGCGGTCTCCCTTACGGTTGCCGCTTCGCCGGTCCCGTCTACGCCCGCAGCGTTTCACCGGAGCCTTGGATGGTGCGGTGGCTGCAGCGCAGCACGCTGCGCGGGATCCTCCGCCCGGGCGGCGGCGCGGCTTGGCCGGAGGACTGCCTCCGGCGGGTTGCCGGCCCCAGAAGGCCTGGCCGTCTCCGTGTAGCTGGCTTCCCGGGCTTGTGTCAGGCACTGAGCGAGCAGCGCGTGGGATGCCTCGTCGACGGCGGCCTGCTTCTCTTGGCGGACCAGGTCCGGGTACGCCTCGTACAGGGGCTGCAGCGCCTGGTGCTGCGATACCCGCTCGGCCGCGCGCATGAAGTCGTAGGCCGCCACGGGTTGCGCTCTCAGATGGCCTGGGAGGACGGCGAACAGCCGGGGCAGGGAGCCGCCGGGTGCGTGGGCGGGATCGGCGACCATGCGGAAGACCTCCGACATCTCCGTACGCCCTTGCTCCCGGGTCCAGAACCACGCCTGAGCAGATGACTGCCGCAAGCGCGTGTCCGGATCGCCCGGCTGGGGCGGGGCCGGCGCATCGGGGTCGGCGGCGACCAGCTGGTCGACCACCTTCCGCGCCGGCGGACCGGCCTCGGGTATCGACACCGCGGCGGCGGCCAGCACCTGCCAATGGCCTCGCAGTGTCCCCTCACGCGGCCCCCAGCCCTGAGCGTCAAGCCCCGGCTCGAGCTCGGCCGCAAGGAGAGCACGTTCCATCTCGGCCGCAGCCTCTTTGACCGCGGCGCCTTCCTCGGGCCCCAGCCTCTCCAGCACAGAAGGCGGCACGGGATCACCCACCCGCAGGGCCCACGCCCACCCGGCACGGCGCAGGGCGGCAGGATCCCGCTCCACCACCTGGGCTGGGACAGCCACCTCCTGCCGGTTGCGGTCGATCCATGCGGCCAGGGCCCCGGCCAGCCGCTCCCCCCCACCCCGCTGCAGGGCCCGCCGCACCAGCCCCGTGACCGTGAGGTCCTGCAAACCGGGAACCTCCGCGACCCCGGTGGTCACCACGTGCTCATGGTGCGGACGGTCCAGCTGCGCCCACTGCACCATGGCTTCCACCGGGTCGCCCGTCAGGGTGCCCAGGGAAGTCGCGTCTCCCTCCACGGAGATGTTGTACCAGCGACGCTCTGCGCCCTGCTCGGGCGCCGCCCCCTCCACGACAGTGAAAAGCTCGTCCCACAACGGGGCTGCCGCCTCCGCGTACTCCTCCTCGGTAAGCGGGCCGGCCCAGAGGCCCTGCTCGAGCTCGATCAACTCGAGCCGAAGCGGCAGCGACCGCTCCCACTGCTCCATCCGCACCCCCTCCTCCTCGGCCCGCCCGTGAGCGAAACGCTCGTCCCTATCCGCCATGCTTCGCCTCCTCATGCAGCCTGCGGCCGGAGCCTTCAGCGTGCCCGACTGCCCACCTCCCAGGGCTGCGGATGCGAAGTCGGCGCCACCGCTCCCGCCCGCTGCAACACAACGTCGGTTTCCATCCCGCCTCGTGGGCGTTGCGACTTCTCAGTTCGATGCCACCACGAGCTCTCGTTGGGGTGTCTTCAGTTCTGGCTGATCGGGGCCCGGGTCTGATCACATCAGGTGAGAGGGCTCTGCAACACCGGATGAGAAACAAACTCCAGCGCATCGAAATGAGAAGTCGCATAAGCGCCCTCCAGCGGCACGCCGCCGTCCCGGCGGTCGCCGACTGGCTGGAGGAGTACCGCACCACCACCGGCGTCAGCTAGGAGGAGACGGTGACCATTGCTGGAACGCCTCACCGACCACGTCGGCCGGGAAGCCGCTCACGCCGCGGAGGCCGATGAACTGTCGTGGGAGACGATCGACCCCCGGGACGTTGAAACGGACTTCTTGAGCCCGCCGGCGACGCTTGCGCCCGGCTGGCCGAGCCCCATGTTCGCCTGTCCAGGCCCCAGGTGCCGTCACCGGTGGCTCCGGGAGCGAAGCCGTCAGCTGGGGTGGGCGGGGGTCTTGAGGACCCAGGAGCGGCCGGTGCAGGCACTGGGGAGAGGCGGGAAGGTCTTGCCTTCCACATCGGTGCTGGTGAACTCGTGGCTCTCGCTGCACTGGCACTGGTAGATGCCGCTGTGGGACCTTCTCGCCCCGGGTGGTAGGTCTTCTCCTTCATGATCCCGCTGTACTGCCGTCGGCGTGCTGGGCGACCGGAGCCCAGCATGTGTTCAGCCATCTGCCGTAACACCCGTCGCACTTCGTAACCCTCCTGCGGCGTGCAATGCAACGTTATCTGGACGGTGCCGCCTTCAATCGCTGTGACGGCGCCCGGCTGAGCGCCGTGTCAGCCCACGCGTGATGCGGACTGGTAGGCCCCAGACGCGCGGCGTCGCTCACAGCACCCACCGTGCCCCCTTGTGGCCCCACCAAGAGGCGCCGGAGCGTGGGACCCGGCCGGAGACCGCACCGCCAATGTCCACCCCATACCCGCGCAAGCGCCCCCATCGATGCAGCGAGACCCCCCGCGGCCCGCAGCAGCCGGAAGGCCTTCACCAAATCCGCGACGCCCTCCCGCCCGCGCCAGATGCACGCACTGTGCCGCCCGCTCCGCGCTCAGCGGGTGACACGGTGCCACAGGAGTTGCTGGCACTGATCACCCACCACTGCCGCTGGGTCAACACCTACCTCGCCCGCGCCCAGAGCCTGGAAACCCACCACCGGGACTCCATGCACGAGTGGCAGCGCCTGGTCCTCTACGCCCTGACCGACGCCCTGGCCCACAACCACCTCCTGGTCGGCGCGATCGCCGCCTACCTCCAGCGGTCCGTTCCTTGCGGACGTCGGTGACACCGGCCCTGACGTCGACCAGTTCCTCGACGTCGTCGATGAGGGAGCCGCAGCTATTGCGGTAGGTCACTGGTGTTCGGTGCTTGTGTGGTCTTCGTGCTGTGTGGTGGGGGCGGGGGTGGTGCGGTTGGTGGTGGGGAGGGTGAAGGCGGCGGTGTGGACGGTTCCTTGGTGCTTGAAGTCGAGGAAGAGGCGGTAGGAGCCGTGGGTGGGGGCGGTGGCCATGAAGGAGGTGGCGGGGCCGGGCCGGGTGGTGCCGTCGCCGGGTTCGCCTTCGGGGTGGACGTGGAGGTAGGCGAGGTCTCCGGCGCGCAGGGCGACGAGGTGGCCGTAGGCGCCGAGGTAGGGCTCAAGGTCGGTGACGGGCTTGCCGTCTTTCGCCACGCTCAGCGTCAGGCCGGTCATCTTGCCGGCTGCGAGGGTGCCGTCGAGGGTGACGGTGTAGCCGTCGACTTCGGCCGTGGCCTGCTGCGCGGGCAGATCTTGGGGCTGGTAGGTGCCGGCGACGGCGAGGTCTGCGCCCAGGGTGAGGGGCTTGGCGCCCTGCTTGGCGGGGGTGAAATCGGCGAAGACACGGTAATCACCGGCCGCGGGCAGGTAGAGGGGGGTGCTCCAGGTCCCGTCGGCGTCGCGGGTGGGGTGCAGATGGCGGAAGGTGTTCAGGTCGCGTGAGGCGACGATGAGGTGCAGTTCCTTGTCGTGGGCCTTGGCGTAGTCGGTGACGGCTTTGCCGGCCTCGTCCTTGATGGCGAAGCGCAGGGGGGTTTCCTGGCCGGCGGGCAGGCGGGGGGTCAGCAGGTCGAGGGTGTAGCCGTCCTGGGAGATCTGCAGTCCGCCCGGGAGGGGCGGCGTCTGTCCGGTGTGTTGGTCGCCGTTGTTCACCGCGTTGCTCTCCTGGTGTGCGGCGTGCGGGGCGGCGGGGGTATTGCCGGTGAGCGGGTCGGCCACCGCTCCTATGCCGTAGGCGCCGGTGAAGGTCACTGCGAGGGCTGCGCCGTAGAGGCCGATCTTGGCTGCGGTGTTCATGGTGGTCTCCCGTGTCGTGCGTGAGCCGGAGCGGCGCGCTGGAGGTTTCGATGGATCGAAGCATACCCCCCCGGGGTATATACCCAACGGGCTGCGAGGGTTTGCTTTTCATACGGGGTAGGGGTATACCTGACCCGCAGATACCCCCAGGGGGTATCAAGGTCCCGCCTACGGTTGGAGAACCACATGACTTCGTCCTGCTGCTCCCCGAACAACACATGCTCCACCGCGTCGGTGGCCGTGGAAGGCGCGGTCCGCACCGTCTACGCGGTGGCGGGTATGACCTGCGGTCACTGCAAGGACACGATCACCAAGGCGGTCGGCGCAGTCGACGGCGTCAGCCGCGTCGAGGTGGACCTCGCCTCCGGGCAGGTCACCGTGGTCAGCGCCGCCGATCTCGACGACCGGGTGATCGCCGCCGTCGTGGACGACGTCGGCTACGAGGTCACCGGCCGCGCGGCCTGACCCGCTCTTCCCCCTCTTTCTCTCTCCGGGCCGCCGGGGCCGTCAGGGCCCCGGCCGTCCGCCGCCACCAGGAGCACGCATGAACACTGCCACCACCACCGTCGCCACCGTCGGCGCCGCCGAGGTCGAGCTCGCCATCGGCGGCATGACCTGCGCCTCGTGCGCGGCCCGGATCGAGAAGAAGCTCAACCGCATGGACGGTGTGAGCGCGACGGTCAACTACGCCACCGAGAAGGCCAAGGTCACCTTCGACGCCTCGGTCTCGGTCGCGGATCTGATCGGCACGGTCGAGGCCACCGGCTACACCGCCCGCGAACCCGAACCGCCCCGGCCGGATTCCGGCGCGAGCGACACAAGGCCGGGCGACGACGGGCAGCGGCCGCTGCGCCAGCGGTTGATCACCGCGGTGCTGCTTTCCGTACCGGTCATCGCGATGGCGATGATCCCGGCCCTGCAGTTCGACTACTGGCAGTGGCTCTCCCTGACCCTGGCCGCGCCCGTGGTCGCCTACGCCGCCTGGCCCTTTCACAAGGCCGCCTTCACCAATGCCCGGCACGGCGCCGCCACCATGGACACCCTGATCTCTCTCGGCACGTCGGCGGCGTTCCTGTGGTCGCTGTGGGCGCTGTTCTTCGGCACCGCGGGCATGCCCGGGATGAGGCACCCGTTCGAGCTCTCCATCGCCCGCAGCGACGGGTCCGGGAACATCTACCTGGAGGCCGCCGCCGGTGTGACGGCGTTCATCCTGGCGGGCCGCTACTTCGAGGCCCGCTCCAAGCGGAAGGCCGGCGCTGCCCTGAAGGCGCTGCTGGAGCTGGGCGCGAAGGACGTCACCGTCCTGCGCGGCGGCCGTGAGGAGCGCATACCGACCGGCGAACTGCGGGCGGGGGACCGCTTTGTGGTGCGGCCGGGCGAGAAGATCGCCACCGACGGCATCGTGATCGAGGGTTTCTCCGCGGTGGACGCCTCGATGCTGACGGGCGAATCCGTACCCGTCGAGGTGAGCGCCGGTGACACGGTCACCGGCGCCACCCTCAACGCCGGCGGCCGCCTCGTCGTCGAAGCCACCCGCGTCGGCGCCGACACCCAACTCGCCCGGATGGCGAAGCTGGTCGAGGACGCGCAGAACGGCAAGGCCGCCGCCCAGCGCCTCGCCGACAAGATCTCCGCCGTGTTCGTCCCCGTCGTCATCGCCCTGGCGCTCGGCACCCTCGGCTTCTGGCTGGGCAACGGCGCGGGCTGGACCGCCGCCTTCACCGCCGCCGTCGCCGTACTGATCATCGCCTGCCCCTGCGCCCTGGGCCTCGCCACGCCCACCGCGCTGATGGTCGGCACCGGACGCGGCGCCCAGCTCGGCATCCTCATCAAGGGGCCCGAGGTCCTGGAGTCGACCCGCAGGGTCGACACCATCGTCCTGGACAAGACCGGCACCGTCACCACCGGCAAAATGACGCTCCTGGCCGTCCACACCGCCGACGGCGAGAGCGAGACCGAGGTCTTGCGCCTGGCGGGCGCGCTGGAGCACGCCTCGGAGCACCCCATCGCCCAGGCCGTCGCCCAGGGTGCCGCCGCCAAGGTCGGCTCCCTGCCCACCCCGGAAGACTTCGCCAACATCGCCGGACTCGGCGTCCAGGGCATCGTCGACGGCCACGCCGTCCTGGTCGGCCGCGAGAAGCTGCTCGCCGAATGGGCCATCACCCTGCCCGACGCCCTGAAGGAGGCCAAGGCCGCGGCCGAGGCCGCCGGGCGGACCGTCATCGCGGTGGCCTGGGACGGCGAGGCCCGCGCGGTCCTGGAGGTCGCCGACGCTGTCAAGGACACCAGCGCCGAGGCCATCACCCGCCTCAAGGCCCTGGGACTCACGCCGCTCCTGCTGACCGGCGACAACCAGGTCGTTGCCGACGCGGTGGCCGCCGAGGTCGGCATCGAGCAGGTCATCGGCGAGGTGATGCCTGAGGACAAGGTCGACGTCGTCAAGCGTCTCCAGGCCGAAGGCCGCTCGGTCGCCATGGTCGGCGACGGGGTCAACGACGCGGCTGCCCTTGCCCAGGCCGACCTCGGCCTGGCGATGGGCACCGGCACCGACGCGGCCATCGAAGCCGGCGACCTGACCCTCGTACGCGGTGACCTGCGGGCGGCGGCCGACGCGATCCGCCTGTCCCGCAAGACGCTGGGCACCATCAAGTCCAACCTCTTCTGGGCTTTCGGCTACAACGTCGCCGCCCTCCCCCTGGCTGCTGCTGGCCTGCTCAACCCGATGATCGCCGGAGCGGCCATGGCCCTCTCCTCGGTCTTCGTCGTCGGAAACAGCCTGCGCCTGCGCTCCTTCCGCGCAGGCAGCTGAGCCCCGCCGCAGACGGCCCCGTCCGGCCGGTCCGGGCGGGCGGGGCCGACACATCCGGCCCGGCGCCGACGGAACACATCAGCGCACCCCGTCGTTACACCTATACCCTCCCGGGGTAACCAGTGGAAGGGAAGGGATCGCCGTGCACGGCTACACCGCCAACAAGGACGACGTCCTCAAACGACTGCGCCGCATCGAAGGCCAGGTACGGGGCTTGCAGCGCCTGGTCGAGGAGGACACCTACTGCATCGACGTCCTCACCCAGGTCAGCGCCACCACCAAGGCGCTGCAGTCCTTCGCCCTGACGATGCTGGATGACCACCTCCAGTCCTGCGTTGCCGGTGCCATCGCGCAAGGCGGCGACCAGGCCCAGGACAAGATCGCGGAAGCGTCCCAGGCGATCGCTCGCATGGTCCGCTCCTGAGCGGCGGCAACGGACCGATTCAAGCGGCTGTCAGTGCCGTGCGGCCCCGCTGCGTAGGGCGGTGACCAGCCAGGAGCTGCTGCGCAGCCACACCGCGCAGTCCGCCTCGTGCCCCCTCCTGGAGGCTGCGGCCATCTCGGAAACCGATCAGGTGCTGGACATCGGCTGCGGGGCAGGCCGCATCACCCGCCTCGCGGCCCGGCGCGCTGGCCGCGTACCCGGACGCGGAGAGGACGCGAAAGGGCGGCTGCTGGCCGTTCTGCTTCGTAGCTGACTCCGGGAAGTGCCCTGTGTTCGTGTGGCCCGGCCGGTGCACGGTGGTCCATGTGCGCCTGCCGTCCTTGGACTCGTAGACAGCGTCGTTGGTGTCGGCGGCCAGGAGATGGGTGGGGGTTGCCGCGGTCAGTACGGCGGGCTGGGCGCCTTGGGGGAGGCGGCCGTGCTCGGTCCAGGATTTCCCGTCGCTGCCGGACAGGACCTTGCCGTCGGCGGCGAGGGCGATCAGCTGGTTCGGGGCGGGCCGCTCCACGGAGGCCAGGGCCGGTGCGCCGGGGACCGGCTGGAAGGTCGTACCTCCGTCGGTGCTGTGCAGCAGTCCGTCGCGGGTGGTCGCCCACACCTCTTGCGGTGCGCCGACGTGGGCGGCGAGGTCGCCGGCCGGGATCTTCGCGCGCCGTTCCCAGGTGGCGCCGGCGTCCTTGCTGGCCCAGATCTGGGATGTCTGGCTGTCGAGGCCGTAGAGGGTCTGGCCGGCCTGCTGGAGGGAGTGGAAGTCGGCTTCGCCTCCGGCGGAGACGGTGGTCCAGGTCTGTCCGGCGTCGGTGCTGCGGATCAGCCCCAGATGGGGTGAGGTCGCGGTGGGGTCGGTGGGGAGGGGTGGCCGCCCATCGTGTCCTGGTAGCGGTCGGCGATCCGTACGGCGCCGGTGGGGCCCAGGCGGAAGACGCCAAGGTGTCCGGCGGCGTAGAGGGTGCCGTCGGTGGGGTCCACGCCGAGACCGTGAAGGTGCCCCGTTCCTGGGTCGGGGTTGCCGGCGTTGGTCGCAGCGGGCTTGGTGTCGGTGGTCGAGCAGGCGGTCAGCAGCAGGGCGCCGGCCGCCGCGACGACCGCGAGCGCGGGTATCCGGAAGCGGATGGTCATGTGTGAGGTCCGAAACGCTTGAGAAGAGGCTGGTCGGCAGGGGTGCGGGCAGCCGTTGCCGGTTGCCCGCACCGGGGTGTGCTGATGCAGGTCAGCTCTTGCCGAGGAGGGTGTTCATCCGGGCTATCTCGGCGCTCTGGGAGGTGTTGATCGCTGCGGCCATGTCCTTGGCGGGCTGGTACTTGCCGTCGGACTGCTCGGTCTTGGCCATGGCGACGGCGCCTCCGTGGTGCTTGACCATCAGCTGGAGGAAGGCGGTGTCGAACGCCTTGCCCGAGGAGGATTCCAGCTGCTTCATCTCCTCGGCCGTCATCATCCCGGACATGTCGTGCCGGCCGTGGCCTGCGCCCTCGGCCGGGACCTGCTCGCCCCAGGACGTCAGCCAGCCGGAGAGGGTCTTGATCTCCGGGTCCTGGGCATTCTTGATCTCGTCGGCCAGCTTCTTGACCTCGGCGGACTCGGCGCGGGTCGCGGCGAGGTCGGCCATCTCGATGGCCTGGCGGTGGTGGGGGATCATCCCCTGGGCGAAGGCGGTGTCGGCGGCGTTGTGGACGCCCTGCACGGCCGGTGCGCTGGCGGAGGGCGAGGCGGCGGTGTTGTGGCCGTTGTGGGCGGAGCCGCTGTCGCCGTTTGCGCCGCAGGCGGCGAGGACGGGGGCGGCGGTTGTGGCGGCGGCCGCGGCGGTGGTGCGGCGGATCAGGGAACTCTTGGTGGTCATGGTGGTGCAACTCCTGCTGTGGGGCACGCGCGTCTGCGGGCGTGCGGAGGTAGGGCGGGGTCGTCTGATGGCCGGGCATGCCGGGGCCGCCCTATATGCGCAGGAGTTGCAGTTCGCTCAGTGACGGTGGTGCCCGTCCGCAGGTGCCAGCGTCGGGCACGATCCCGTACGCGAGGACCGCCTGGGTGTCGGTGCTGCCGGGCAGGACGGGGCGGGCAGGGCGGGGGCCCCGGCTGTGCCGGCGGCGGCGCAGGTCGCATCGGCGTGCTGAGCGTGTCCGCCGCGTCCGCTGCCGGCCGGGTCGTCGGCGTGGACGCACCCGCTCTGGCACGGGGCGCCGGAGGCGGTCGCCTGCTCGTGGCCGGCGGCCGGCGCGTGGTGGGAAGTGGCCACTGCGTGTGCGCCGACCGGGACGGCGGCACCCGGCCCCAGGCCGTGCATGGCCACCAGCCCTGCAAGTACGGCGAGGACGAGGAGCAGGTACGAGCGCAGCCCGAAGGGCTTCACCGCTCGCAACACCTGGCCGTGGTCCGCATCGTAAGCGGCCTTCTTCGCGGGTGGCGAGGCGAGGCCGGATGACTGCCCGTTGAGGAATACCCCCTAGGGGTATAACGTTTCGTGCAGTCGAAGTCATACCCCCTAGGGGTATGAGGGGATTCTGTCTTTGGGAGCGGTCATGCCAACCGTCAATCCGCGTCGCTGGTGGGCCCTCGGGGTGCTCGCCGCCGCACAGTTCATGGTCGTGTTCGTCCTCATTCAGCGGTCCGCGCAGTCACCGCTGATGCCGCTCGGCATCTGGCGCACTCCGGGGCTCGGCGTCTCCAACCTGGCGATGGCACTGCTGGGGGCGGCCTGGATCCCGATGTGGTACTTCCTCAACCTCTACCTCCAGCAGGTCCTGGGCTACGGCGCCTTCGCCTCCGGAGCAGCCCTGCTGCCGATGACCGGCCTGCTGATGGTCTTCATGACCACCGCCAGCGCCCGCCTGCTCGGCCGCTTCGGCCCCAAGCCGCTCATCGCCGGGGGTCTGCTGGTCCTGGCCGCGGGCCTGGTGTGGCTGTCGGCGGCCCGCCCGACCGGATCCTTCGTCATCGACGTCCTGCCCGCCTCGCTGGTGGCAGCCCTGGGTATGGCGCTCGCCTACATCCCGACCCTGATGGCGGCCATGTCCGCCGCTCCGCAGGAACAGGCCGGTCTCGCCTCGGGAATCGTCAACACCACCTACCAGGTCGGCTCCGCCCTCGGCCTCGCCGCCCTGACCGCCCTCGCCACCTCCCAGGGGGCGGGCGCACTCGGTGACCTGCCCGCCCTCACCGACGGGTTCAGCGCCGCGTTCCTCGCCGCCGCCGGCATCGCCACCGCGGGCGCCCTGGCCACCCTCGCCCTCATGCGAGGCAAGCCACAGAGCCCGCCGACCGAAGCCCCCGCCGACGACCGGGCCGCACAGCGTCAGCACGCCCCCAACTGACCCAACAGGAAAAACAAGAGGGCCCGCCGATACCCATCGGCGGGCCTTCCCCATGGCGCGCTCAAGCGGAGAGGCGGGGCAGAGGCCCTGCGCGCCCGCCTGCGCCACCCGTAGCGGGTGAGGCCCCTCGGCTCGAACACCGACAGCACCATCGCCGCCCCCAGGGCCAGCAGCGCCAGAACGGAATGGAACAGCGGCACAACTCCCCGGCGCGCCCTCCTGGACGTACATCCGTACGCGGCCCGTACCGCCACGGAGGTCGTCTCATGCCCCAGGGGCTCCCAGGCCGAACGAACCGACCAGGAGGTGTGGCGCGTCAGACAGCGAGATGCCGTGGCCCCGGTGAAAGCTCTTGGCTAATACCCAGGGGGGGTAAATGTTGTGAGTCGCCGGACCCACACCGGACGAGGCGAGGAAGAGGCGAACAGTAATGGACCACACCGCTCACCACACCGAAACGTCCGCTCACGACCACGCCGGGCATGCCCACCACGCGGACCACGGACACGCCCACGGCGGCGGTACGACATGGGCGACCGCGGCGAAGGCCACCCTGCACTGCCTGACCGGGTGCGCCATTGGCGAGATTCTCGGCATGGTCATCGGCACCGCCCTGCTGTGGGGCAACGTGGCCACCATGGTCCTGGCGATCAGCCTCGCGTTCGTCTTCGGCTACTCCTTCACCCTGTTCGCGGTCCGCAGGGCCGGGCTGGACTTCAAGTCCGCTCTCAAGGTGGCGCTGGCCGCGGACACCGTCTCGATCGCGGTGATGGAGATCGTCGACAACGGCATCATCGCCCTGACGCCCGGGGCGATGGACGCCCACCTGTCGGACGCGCTGTTCTGGACGGCGCTGCTGGGCGGCTTCGCCGTGGCCTTCGTGATCACGACGCCGGTCAACAAGTGGATGATCGGCCGCGGCAAGGGCCACGCCGTCGTCCACGCCTACCACTGACCACAGCAGCTCGGCACCTGTTCTCCCCGAAGACGTGGCCGCTGCGGTCCGAAAGCTGCTTGCTTCCCTTGAAGCCGCAGAAGGAAGGTAGCGCTCCGGCCCTCCGCGCGGCACGGACGGCTGACAGACCGGTACCCAGCGCCTCGGCGGAGCGCCGCCCCAACCTCTGCTGTCAGCGGGGCGTCCTGCATGCGTGCAATGAGGCTGGGGTGGTCGGTCTGAGCCTGCCGACGGCTGTCCGATAGGGCCACCTGGGTGTCCCCCGCCACGAGCTCGGTCGGCAGGACGGCAGGGTCGTCGACATCGTCTACCAGGGGCGCCGACGGGCGCCGGGCCCGGGTGGTGCGCACGGGCCGTGCCCGAACTGGCCGAGGCCCCCTCGCGCAAGGCGCCGACTGGTCTTGCAGGCGCGCGAGCGGCTGCGGCAGTCGGCGGATGCCTGGCCGCCCGGAGAACGGGCGGCGGTGGGCAGCTCCTCCAGGCCAGATCGCCCAGCAGCAGAACCGGCGACAGCTCCGATAGCTACGGGAGCATCTGACCGCAGCCCTGGACGACCGCGCATGCCAGGAGTTCGATATCCAGCGCCACCAGCACGGCCAGTGGGTTCCGGCGACCGGACCCGCCTCGGGCGGCGAGCGGGTGCTCGCGGTGTGTACCACTCTTCGCGGCGGCCTCCTCGCACTACACCACAGCGACCGGCCCGCGCGCGCCGCGCCTGGTCACCCTGGACGAGGCGCTCGCGGGCGTGGACGACGACTCTCGCGCCAGTGCCTCGGGCTGCTGCACGCCTTCGACTTGGACGTGGCGTACTACCCGCAGGTGCCGGGCATCGCGAACGCACAGCTGTCGCGGATCGACGAGCTGGCCGCGGCCCGGTGTGCTGCATGAACTCCAGCGCGAGCCAGACCTCGCACGGCTATTCGAGCGGTCGTCCAAGTGGACGCGGTGGGCTGTGCGAATCGCGCCTGGGTCCACTGGGGCGAGGGTGACGGGGCGGATGCGTCCGGCGATGCGGTCGGCGGCGGCCTTGATGTCGCCGAACGTGAGCTGGTGCACGTTGCTGCTTCTGCAGGGGGCTATGACCAGGCGGTGCTGCCGGACGGGACGCTGGTCGATGACTTCGTCACCACGGAGTCCCCCGACGTGATCCACGTCCTGAACGCCCCGTCCCCCGCGGCGACCGGATCCCTCCCGATCGGCCGCGAAATCGCCCGCCGAGCACTCGCAGCGCTGGGTAGAGAGCAGCCGTGACCGCATCGGCACGGGGGTGGCGCCGCAGCTCACCGTGAACTCGGCAAGCAGGGCTACCACATTCGGTATGCGGAAGCTCCTGTTGTCCGGGCCCTTCGGGCAGACGGCCACGACAGCGCAGCCGCTTCGGGAACGAAGGTCTCGACGATCCCGTCTTTGCACCGCACCATCGCCTGTCCGGCATCTGTGCGCCGACAGGGTTTCCTGACGGTACGCGCACCATCATCGGCGCAGAGCCGGGGAGCACCCACCACGAACACGGACGGCAAGGACGTCGAGGCGCTGCGAACTTCGCCAACCTGAAGCTGCTGTGTGGAGTGCACCACGACCTGGGAACTGACGCTGGCACACTCGACCCGACCACCGGGGAGCTGCGCACGCCCTGGCCGCCCGACACTGCGGACCGAACTGTGGCTGTGCCTCAAGCGCGGTCGGTCAGCTCGAGCTGAGTTGGGCGAGTTCCCTGCGGGAGCTGACGCCGAGTTTTGGGTAGGCGCTGGACAGGTGACTCTCGACGGTTCGGGGGCTTAGGTAGAGTTTGTCAGCTATCTGTCGGCTGGTGTGTCCTTTCGCGGCCAGCCGCACCACTGTGAGCTCTTGGGGAGTCAGCCGGTTTTCAAGGTCTGAATCGGAAAGGTGGAGCGTGCCGGGCTCGCCGGCCGCCCGCAGTTCGGCCAGGGTTCGCTTCACCCATGGGCCTGCGGACAGCCGCTCGAAGACATCGAGTGCCGATCGAAGAATTTCGCGTGCGTCAGCGCGTCGGCGCGCCCGGCGTAGCCATTGGCCGTAAAGGAGTTCGGTGCGTGCCCGCTCGAAGGGTCGAATGCCGATGGGGTGCACGTCAAGTGAGCGGACGAAGTCTTGTTCCGCGAGGGTGTTCTCCCCGGATTGTGCTCTGACCAGTGCTCGGCATCGCAGGGCGACGGCGTGGGCCCAAGGTCGGTCGGCGGCTTGTGCCCAAGTGGTGAATCTGGTCAGTGACTCCTGGGCACGGCTGGTTTGCTCAAGGCGGATGGCCGCTTCGACTTCGTCGGAGGCGCTGGTGATGAGCAGGGCGGTGTGGCGCCAGGGGCCGGGAGGGGTTGCGGCGAAGTTGCGCAGTGCGGCGTTGTAGTCGCCGTGGGCGAGTTCGAGTAGTCCGAGGGCGCTGTGGTAGCCCGCGTGAGCCGTGTACCGGGGTGAGTGCGCGAGGTGACGGATCTGGTCTTGATCGCCTTCGATGGCTGGGATTCGGATGTGGGCGAGGTCGAGCAGCACGGGGTAGGGAGGGGTGGCGGCGTTCGGCGCGAGGTCAGCTGCTTCGGATAGTGCGGCGCGGGCGTCGCCGTGTGAGCCGTTGAGCATGTGGATGTGAGCCAGTGCCGTGAGCAGCTCGGGCATTCCGCCGATCAGGCCGTGCTGGCGGCGGCGCATGACCTCCGCCTCGGCCAGGCGTCGGGAGGCGTCATCGTCGCCGAGGATCAGGGCGCTGTAGAGCATGCGCATGAGCTCGCCTGTGTCTTCGGCCGCGCACCTCATGGAGGGTGTTTTTGCGAGGAAGGCGGCGAGCGAGGGCAGGCCGCGGGTGTAGTCGTCTTCGGCGAGGTAGGCCAGTCCCTGGACTATGTCATCGGGTTGATCCATCTCCTGGAGCTCCTTGTGGGCGAAGACCGTCAGCGTCGGGTCGCCGGAGAGCCAGGCATAGGTGGCTGCGGTGCGGAGCATGGTGGCGGCCTGGGCCGGGGGAGCTGCCGTGGCGTGGTCGGTCAGCAGGCGGGCGGCGTGCAGGGGATGGCCGTGTTCGAGATCGACGGTTGCACGCAGAAGGGCGAAGGTGGATGGGTTGTTGGATTCGGTGTTGGAGTGCTCGGCCCGCTCTATCAGTTCCGCTGCGCAGGCGGCGTTGCCGGCGGACAGGGCGGATCGTGACGCTTCTCCGAGCCAGTGGGCCTGATCCCGTGGTTTCGTCGCGAGCTGGGCAGCCTGCTCCAACAGCGTTGCGGCCTTGGTGAAACAGGAGGTGCGTCGGGCGCGGTCGGCTGCCTGGACGAGCATGGCGGCAACGTTGTCGTCTGGTGTGGTGGCTGCAGCCGCCAGGTGCTGGACGCGGCGGTCGGCATCGCCTGATGCGTCGGCCAGGGACTGGTGGACGCGTACCCGCCGTGCCAGGACCGCTCCGTGATATGCGGCTGGGGCCAGCAGGGGGTGCCGAAAGCCGACGGTCTGGCCGCCTGTTACGTGGAGCAGTCCGGCCTGCTCGGCCGGTGCGAGGTCCTCGAGGCCGACGCCCAAGCGTCGGGCGGCGTCGAGCACCGCAGAAGTCTGGTCTCCGGCTGCTGCTGCAATGACCATCATCAGCTTGGTGCGGTCAGGCAATACGCTGATCTGAGACCGCAGCGGGGCGAGGATGTGGTCAGCCACGGGCAGCGGCACACGCCGGATGAGGTCGGCGTACGTGGCCTCCACAAAGGCGTTCAGCGCAAGCGGGTTGCCTGCCGCGTCCTCGATCACCCGAGCGCGCCCGGCGGGCCCAAGGCCGCGCTCGGCGAGCAGCTGCGCGGCGTCATCGCGATGCAACCGTGCCAGGTGCCGTTCGGGAAGCCCGGCGGCGGTGAATCCCTGGTCGCGTGCTGTGAACACCATGGCCACCGGTTCATCGGTGACCCGCCGTGCAGCGAACAGCAGCGCGTCGGCCGTGGCCTGGTCGAGCCACTGGGCATCATCGACCAGACACACCACGGGGGACTCACGGGCCAGATCGGCGAGGATGGTCAGGACCGCCAGGCCGGTAAGAGACCGGTCGGGATGGGGCGAGGCAGAGCCGTCCAGGGCGGCATGAAACGCCGCGGCTTGCGGCGGCGGCAGCGCGCTCACCCGCTCTTGAATGGGGCACAGCAACTGGATCAGGCCTGCGTGCGCCAACCCCTCCTCGGCCTGGAACCCCGTCACCCGCAGCACGCGCACCCCCAGGGACGGCGCTGACTCCGCGAGCCAGTCCAGGAGCGCGGACCGGCCGATGCCCATCTCTCCTCGGAGCACCAGCGCGCCGCCGCGCCCGGCCCTCGTGCTGGTCAGCAGCTGCGTGAGGCGGGTTTGCTCTTCTGCCTGTCCGTGGAGCATGAGGTCGCCCCTTCCGCTCTCGGTACTCCCTCTGCGGTAGGTGAACCATAAACCTTACGTAATGAATTCCGAAGCCTTACGGATCCGCACCATCCGGGCCGCCGCATAGCCTCTTGACCAGCTGATTCACCTGATTGGGAGGATGTCGTGGAGGAACTGTTCCAGCCACTGACCGTGGGGAAGCTCGAGCTGCCCAACCGTCTGATCATGGCGCCGATGACGCGCGCTCGCGCGTCTGAGAACGAGGGGCTCGTCAACGCTCTGACGGCCGAGTACTACGCGCAGCGGGCCGACGCGGGCCTGATCATCGCCGAGGGCACCCAGCCCAGCATCGTCGGCCAGGGCTACGTCAATACGCCGGGTCTGCACTCACCGGAGCAGGTCGAGGCATGGCGCCAGGTGACCGATGCCGTCCATGGCCGGGGCGGCCGGATCTTCGCCCAGCTGATGCACTGCGGCCGGGTCGGCCACCCCACTCTCTACCCGGACCGCAGGCTCCCCGAGGCCCCCTCCGAGATCCCCTCCGGCGAGCAAATGTTCAACGGCACCACGATGCTCGATCACCCGACTCCGCGCGCCATGACCCTCGACGACATCGCTCGGACGATCGACGACCACGTGCTCGCCGCCAGGAATGCCATCGATGCCGGCTTCGACGGGGTGGAACTGCACGGCGCCTTCGGCTACCTCATTCACCAGTTCCTGTCCGACAACTCCAACCAGCGCACCGACCCGTACGGCGGTTCCATCTCCAACCGGATCCGCTTCGCCGTCGAGGTCTCGCGGGCGGTCGCCGATGCAATCGGCGCGGAGAGGGTGGGGCTGCGGATCTCACCGACCAACGGGAACAACGGCATCCAGGAGAGCGATTCTGCCGACCTTTACACGGCGCTGGTCCACGCCTTGGCTCCCTACGGCCTGGGCTACCTGCATGTCGTCGAGTTCGGCAATCGGGACCTCACGCGTCAGATCCGGGCCGCGTGGCCGGGAACCTTGATCCTCAACCCACACCAGACCCCCGAGGAAACCCTGACGCCCGAGTCCGCCCGGGCCGTGCTCCAAGCGGGGATAGCCGACGCAGTGAGCCTGGCGAAGATGTGGCTCGCCAACCCCGACCTGCTCCCCCGGATCCGGGCCGGCGGCCCCTACAACACCGACGACCGGGACACGTGGTACGGCGGGGACCATCGCGGCTACACCGATTACCCAACCGTTGCGAGGGCATAGTCATGTCTCAGCAATCCGTGCGTTTCCACATGGAAGGCCCTTAACGGTGTCACCACAGACCGAGTTGGGTCGGGGTGTCCTGATGAAGGTCTCGCGCTTCCTTCCGACTGTGGGTTGGTTTTGCGCCACCTGCCCGCCCCGCCCTGGCCTTGTGGCTGGGGCGGGTGGTGCGGGTCTTCTGGTCGGCTCCACGCGGTTTCGGCACTCGCCGACCACTGAAAAAGGCTCATGGAATCTTCCGAAGGCGGAGGAGTCAAGGCGCCGATGGGATGTCGAGTTCGAACCACGTCGTCTTCCCGCGACCGCTCGGCGAGCTTCCCCAGGTCGAGGCCACGGCCTCGACGATGAGGAGCCCTCGCCCAGACTCGGCCTCCTGGTTCCCCGGTTGGTCCGGGCCGACGAAAACGACGGGTACGGGCGGGTGCGGGTCGCTGTCCCGTACCTCTACGCGAAGGCGGTCGCGATACTCCCGGACTCTGACGTCAACCTCGCTGTGGGCGTGGATCAACGCGTTGGTCACCACCTCTGAGGCGAGAAGCTCCACTTCATCAAGGAGGGGCAGGAGCTGCCAGTCGCGAAGCTTGCTGTGCAGAAAGCGCCGGACCTCGCTGACCTGTTGGAGCCCGTGGCGCTGCACGAAGATGCGGGCGACGCGCTGATGCGCTCGGTCCTGTGCTCCCTCGTAGCGCAGGAGCAGCAGCGCTGCATCGTCCTGGCGTGGTGCCTCCGCGGGGGAATCATCGATGAGTTGGTCGGCGATGGTCTCCAGATTCTGCGCGTGGCCGTCGGCCAGGCAGCGGGACAGTCTCTCGATGTCGGCGACGGCCCCGGTGCGTCGGGTGTCGAATAGCCCGTCGGTGAAGAGGGCAATGATGCCGCCTACCGGTGGTTCGATCTCCGTCTGGAGGTAGACGATTTGGGGATCGATGCCCAGAGGGGGGCCGACGGGCAGCGGGGGGACGGTGACCTGACCGGCCCGGTCGCTGATCACGGGAGGGTGGTGACCAGCGGTGGCTACCAGGGCGGCGCCGGCGTCCAGGTCCAGCCAGAGGCAGCAGCACGTGGCGAAGAGGTGGGTGTCCAGCTCGGCTATCAGGCGGTTGCTGCGGGTCAGCACGGTGGCGGGATCGTGTCCCTCGGCTGCGTAGGAGCGCACGGCGGTGCGTATCTGTCCCATGACTCCTGCCGCCTCGAGACTGTGTCCCTCGACGTCACCGATGACGAAGCCGATGCCCCCGTCGGGCAGGGGGATCACGTCGTACCAGTCGCCTCCCACGTCGGCGCCCTCGTTAGCCGGTATATAACGGGCGGTGATGTCGATCTCGGCCAGGTGCGGGAGAGTCCGAGGCAGCAGTCCCTGCTGCAGGCCCTGTGCCAGCGTCTGCTGGACCTCGTACGCGCGGGCCCGCTCGAGCGACTGCCCTACCTGGCCCAGCATGATCATCAGAAGGGTGCGTGCTTCGAATCCCAGCCGGTGATCTGGGTCGAAGGCCAGGACGCAACACCCCAACGCCCGCCCGTTCGCGATCAGCGGCAGGAAGGACCAAGCGCGCTCTTCGGCCCATTCGACGCCGGGATAGGCGGCGTGCAACTCCTGGGCCGTGGCAAAGAAGATGGGCTCGATCTTGGTCACGGTATCGGTCTCCGGCGTGCGCGCGGAGAGCGGAATGCCGTCCACGCGGCGCACGGAGTCCTTGGGGACGCCGGCCGATCCCACGACGCGTAGCCGGGCGTTCTCGGCCAGGCAGAGCATCACCGCTGTCCCGCCGAGGGGGCGTGCCACCTTGGTCCACGCGGCTGCGACGACGTCGCGCGGGGTCTTCGCCGTGGTCAGGTCGGACGCGAGGTCGAGCAGCTGGTAGAGGAGGGTGCTGCCAGGGGCCGGAGAGTCGATCGTGTTTCTCTGGTTGTCCAGTGGCTCCGTCAGCGGCTCCGAGGCCGGGGCCTGGGGCGCGTCGTACGCCGGGATGAAGAGCGGCACGAAGGGCGCCTCCATCGAGATGCCCTGCGCGGCGAGCGACTCCAGGTCATGGGCCAGCTCCTTAGACACCTCGGTCAGGAAGTCCAGGGCCTGGTCGTTGATCGGACGCGGAGGCGTCCAGCGCAAGGTCACGGCGCCGAAGCTGCGGTCGGGGGTTTGGAGCGGAGCTGAGACCACGAGCATGGGCCACGGTGTGTGCACGACCAGTTCCGGATGCTTGTGGACCAGCTCTGGTATGTCCGTGTCGCGCAGGACTACCAGCCTCCTGGTGTGGTGCGCTCGCGACGAGGCATGCCAGAGATCATCCGAGGGCATTTCTGGGATCACGGTGAAGGCCAGGGGGCCGTCCACGGACATCCCAGCGGCCAGGGCCTGCCCGTCGCCGGTCAGGAGGTAGATGGTGCTCGTGCTCGCCTGCAGGTGGGTGTGCAACTGCCGCAGTGCCGCGGCCATGGCCTCGTCGCGCCGTGCCTGCAGCGGTCCCCTGGGTCCAGACGCGCCCGGCTGGGTTGGGTTCCCCATCGCATCCACCTTCTGTGCGTCCATGGCGGCATCTAAGGCGCCGACGAGGATGCGCCCGCCATCTCGGATTGTTCCGTATCATGCTTGTTTCTCCCATTTCATGGAAGCACTCCGACGCCGCGACGGCGCACGGTGCAGACCCTGCTTCGACGGCCCGTCCGGACATGCCATGCCCTCGGTGTCCGGATGCCGCACGTCGTCGCCATGCCGTCTGATGATTGCGATTCTGATTTACATCAGGTAGTTGATCGATGACTCACTGTGTGAAGTGTGCGCGGTGTGGTGGGCCGACCACCCCGGGGGCCGAGCCCGAGTGAGGGGCAGCACATCGAAATTCACGATGTCCCGGTAGCGATGGAGCAGGTGGCCGTTCGGATACGCGAGCGCTGAGGGCAAGCAGGCGGTGTTCGCCCGGGTAGCGGTGAGACCGGTTGACTTCTGACCGCCTGTGGCACGCCCGAAGGCCCGCCGGTGCGCGACGCTCCAAGGCGGGGCGGCCTGGTGGCCACGCCTGGCGCGCCCTCGGGGCGTTGTCGTTTCTCCAGGTCGTCGGCATAGTTGACGCCTGGCTGCCGTGACTACTCTTCCATGTTGCTCCGGCCGTTCGGCCGCGGGGCAGCACCGCTGAGGCGGTTGCGCGCCGGGATGTGGCGGCGGAATACCCAGGGATGCGGGACTTCCCGCGGTGCGCGAAAGCCTGCATCTCGCGTTCCTCTCCAGGAGAGGCACGTCCCGTCCGGGACGGAACTGAACCGAAATCGAGGGGAATTCGGCATGAGCGACACCAGGGAACCAGGGTCCGTCACCGTCTGGTCCGACATAGGCTGCCCCTGGGCGAGCCTGGTCCTGCACACCCTCCGCGGCGCGGCGCGCGAGCGCGAGCAGGAGATCCTGATCGACCACCGGGCGTTCCCGCTGGAGCTGTTCAACAGCCAGCCCACGCCCAAGTTCATCGTGGAGCCCGAGGTCATCGTGATCGCCGCACGCCGCCCCGAGCTGGGATGGCGCCTCTGGTCGGGGCGGGAGTCGGACTACCCCTCGACCATGCTGCCCGCGATGGAGGCCGTCCAGGCCGCGAAGGACCCGGCCATCGGCGGCCTCCGCGGCAGCGACGAGCTGGATACGGCGCTGCGCCGTGCCTTCTATGCCGAGAGCCGGTGCATCAGCATCCCCTCGGAGATCCTCGACATCGCCGCTGACTGCGCGCACGTGGACGCCGCGGCACTGGCCGGGGCGATGGAGCGCGGCACGGGGCGGGCCGAGGTGTACGAGCAGTGGCGCACCGCCCAGGGGCCGGAAATCCAGGGCAGCCCGCAACTGTTCGCCTCCGGCGGCTACGCCGCCCACAATCCCGGCGTAACCGCCCGCTGGACCGGCGACCCGGACCACGGCGGCCTTCCGCATCTGGAGGACTACGACGCCTCATGGGCTGAGGACCTGCTGGGTGTGGTGGCAGCGCCATGACTGGCAAGGGTCCACGGCCAGGGTGGCGGGTCGGTCGGACGTACGGTTGGTCTCCTGCGGCCCGTCGCAGGGGCCGGTAGCGAGGGAGGGCTGCCTTGCACGGTGAGTACCAGGTGCGGGTTGGGAAGCTCGCCGTCGTCGATCTCGACGTCGAGGACGGTACCCCGCGGCGCATGCGGCATTTTCCTGGAGCCCGACGACACCCTCACCGCGATCTCCTCCCTCCAGGTGGGCGCGGGCGGCCAGCTAGAGGCCGTACCACGGTCACTTCGCCGAGACGAACAAGCTGACCGGGCGATCAGTCGCCTTCCACCGTCTTGCTCCGGAGGCGTCCGGGTTGGCGTCGGCGGTCAGCTCCTGCTGTATCTCCAGGAGGCAAGAGATCAGCTTTGTCGCCCCGGTCTTGGACATGCCGGTGCAGCCGACGCCGAGGCCCTCGGGACCTTGAGGAAGGCGACGCCCTGCGAGCACATCAGCCACTTGACGGCGGACGGCCACGGTGCGGTCGAAGTCGTCGGCGCTGCGGAAGCCAGCCTGCCATCTGGGAGGCGTCGACGTCTGAGGCTCTTCTCCATACCGTTCCTAAACAGTGTCCAGGAGTGGGTCTTGGACCCACGTCCCGGAACTGCACGCATCCCGAACGGTGTTGGATGCGCTGGTTCCCCGTGTTCTCTTTGTCCCCGTCCGGCGACGTGCATCGTGTGCACGCTCCGTGACGGGTGGGCGGGGTTCCTCACGCCCTGGGACACCACGGTCGGCCTGGACGGTCCGATGCCCACGACGATCACTCTGGTCGTCGTGGGGCGGTGCCGTCCGTCGCCGGATCGGGTGCCCGAGGGCGCGCCTGCCGATCGCGACCGAGGCCGCGTCGTGGCGAGTCATTTGACGGGTCTTGCTGGTCAGGGGCTTACGCCAGTGCTGATCGCCCCACATGGAGGTGTACGCCGGATCGACCGCGACGATCGACAGTCCCTGCTCGGCAGCCATGGACACGATGCGGGCCTTGAGCTTGCCGGTCGGCATGCCGGAGATGAGTTGCCGGAACCGTTTGCGTCGGCCGTGCTTCTCGCGGGTCGTCTCGGCAGCGAAGTCCAGGTTCTCGATACCGATCGCCTCAGCCCCGCACTGCTTCGTCCAGTGCAGCAGCCGGGTGAGCGCGTGGCGGATCTGGGCGTCGCGGTGGTCGGCCGGCCCGGACAGGTCGTAGCAGAACCGTTTGGGGTCGCCGACGGGGTTGCCGTGCCGGTCGAGGCGGTAGGCGGCGAAGTGGTCCGCGTTCGTATCGACACCGACCATGCCGCCTGCGCGGGCGGTTTCCAGCGGAACGGTCTTCACCGTGGGCCGGGTCCACGACGCGGTGAGATACCAGCGGCCACGGGCCACATCGAGGCGGATGCGGTAGGCGACGGCCCGGTTCTGCTCTATGCGGTCGCGCCACTCGTCGCCCCGGTGCTGGAACTGCACCTTGGAGGCCAGCACGTACCGGCCGTGCTCCGCGTTCGCGTGGTGCGCGAGCGGTGCGGGCAGCTTGATGCTGACCTCGCCGTCCGGCGTGACGCGGATCGTCTCATTGCCGAACCGCTTCCCCGACTCGCCGTCGGCGGCGAGGAACCAGCGCTCGGCTTCCCAACGCTGGCGCCATTGGGCCTCGGTGAGCTGCGCGGCTTTTAGGTTGTGACGGTTCCTGAGCAGCCGCCGACCGCCCCGCACCACACGCACACGGCCGGTCTGCCAGTCGTGGCGGGCGGCTTCGAGCCGGTGTTCCAGGGTGGCCAGCCGACGCGACTTTTGGAACCACTCGCCCTTCGACCGGTAGCCGCCCGGCGCCCGCTTGCTGCCCTTCTCCCCAATGGGGAGCGACAGGCGGTGCATCAGCGTGCGGATACCGGCCTCAAGGTTCTGGATGTGCGCCATGAGGCAGCGGCGGGCCAGGCCGTGCTGGTCGTGGGTGGCCTTCGTGATCGTCCCCGCGATCCGGGAGGAAGACCGCTCGGTCAGCTCCCGTTTGCGGGCCGCCCACGCGTCGTTGTCGTGGTCGTGCCCGGCCTCGCAGCGGGCCTTGAGATCAGCCGAGGCCAAGCGGCCCTGATGCTCGCCGACCAGGCGCAACACCTTCTCGTCCTCGGTCGTGAGGTGCTTGAGCCGGTCGCGTATCGCCACACCGGACGGACCGAGGGCGGCGAACGGTGCGTCGATGGTGCGGAGCTGCTTGTTCTTGTCAGCCATCGGCAGCCGCCGCCTCAAGGGCTTTCTTCGCCCGGTTCTTCGCTGAGCGGCGCCCGTACAGACCGGCACAGAACGAGGTCAGGACCTCCACCATGTCGCGGACCAGGTCGTCTTCGACCTCACCGTCATCGAGGACGACCAGGCGACGGCCGGTCGCGGACAGGGTGGCTTCGATGAGTTCGACATTCATGCGCCCGAGGCGGTCTTTGTGCTCCACCACCAGCGTGGTCACCGCCGGGTCGGCCAGCAGGCGACGGGCCTTGGTGCGGGCGCCGTTCATGCCGGATGCGATCTCAGACTCGACGCGGACGACCTTGTGTCCGGCCTTGGCTGCCCACGCCGACAAACGAGCGGTCTGCCGCTCCAGGTCGGCCTTCTGATCCTGGGAGGAGACACGGGCGTACAAACCCACACCTCCGGTCACGGATGGTGAGGTGTTCGCGTCGATGTTGACCAGGATCGTGCGCGGCCCCACTCGCTCCGCAGGGACCGGCAACGTGCCCTCGCGGAACCAGCGGTACGCAGTACGCGGGGCGATCCCCTGTGCGCGCGCCCATTCCGTCAGGTTCATGCACAAGATCATACAGCACTCGTGACATCTAAAGGACACTCGTGGACACCTATCCGAGAGCAGTTTCCAACCCTTCAATGAGCCTTTTCAGGGTGCCCACTGATCGGGTGATTGCGTCGGTGTCCGCAACGCACGGGGCTCCTGTGCCGCTGGGTGAGGTGTTCGAAGTCTCAACCCACCGGCGCAGGAGCCTCGTTGGTTCCCTGATCCTGCCGCACTCGACCTGCCTCACGCCCTGGTCGAGTGGGTCACCATGCTCATCGTCACCCGCGAGGGTGGCCGCCGCTGCAATCTCCCACCGCACCAGCGTGCCCTGGTCGCACTGGTCTACCTCCGCCAGCACACCACCCTCGTGCAGATCGCGGCCGGCTTCGGCCACTCCGTCGCGGCACCGCACACGCCTACACGACAGCCGTCGTCGACCTGCTCGGCGACCGCGCACCCGGCCTGCTGCGCTCCTTGCGTGAGTCTGGTCCCGGCCACGTCCTGCTCGACGGCACGCTCGTGGAGTGCGACCGGGTCGGCGACAGTCGGGCCGACTACTCCCACAAACACCGCCGGCACGGAGTGAACGTGCAGGTGGTGACTGACCCGGCCGGGCGGCTGCTGTGGATCTCGCCCGCACTGCCCGGCCGGGCCCACGACCTGACCGCGGCCCGCACCCACCGAATCATCCGGATCTGCGAGCGCCAGGGCATCCCCGTCCTCGCCGACCGTGCCTACATGGGCGCCGGACCATGGGTGACCACACCCCTGCGACGCACACCCGGCCGCGACCTGTCACCGACCCAGCGAACGACCAACCGCGCGCTCTCCCGGGCACGAGCACCGGTGGAGCGGGGCACGGCCCGCTTGAAGTCCTGGCGGGTCTTCCGCAAAGCCCGGTGCAGCCGAACCGAATGTCGTCAATCGCCGCAGCTGTCCTCACCCTGGAGCGGTAACGCTGAAAAGCTCAGTGACCAATCACAGCACGTCTGTGAGTTCCTGGAGCAGACGGCGCTTGGGCCTGGCCCCGGTCATGGACTTCACCGGCTCACCGTCGCGGAAGACGATGAGTGTGGGCGTCGCGAGCACGCCGTAGGCGATGGTTGTTTCAGGGCTGGTGTCCACGTCGATCTGTACAACCTTCAGCCGGTCGCCTTCCTCAGCGGCGATCGCAGTGAGCACCGGGCCGAGCTGGCGGCACGGACCGCACCAGTCCGCGGTGAACTTCACCAACACCGGAAGACCGGACTTCAGCACCACCTCCGCGAAGTCCGAGTCCGTCACCTCGTCCACGCCTACCGTTTTGATCATTGTCATCCCCTCAGTTCGCACCGCGGCTCGGGGCCGCCCGCCTGTTCCGCTTCGGCACGCAAGAGCTGGGAACTCACCTGGTCCCGCACCGCGAGCAAGTCGCCGATCACTGCGTCAAGTTCGGCGAGCTTCCTGCGGTACGTCTCGAGCGAGGCCGGGCAGGAGTCCCCGGCCGGATGTCCCGCTCGCAGGCACTCCACGAACGGCCGGGTGTCCTCGAGGCCGAACCCGAAGTCCTGCAGAGTCCGAATCTGCTGCACGAGCAGCAAGTCGTCGTCCCCGTACGCGCGGTACCCGTTGACCGCCCGGCACGCGGGGAGCAGCCCGCGCGACTCGTAGTACCGCAACGTCCGGGTACTGACCCCGGCTCGCTCCGCCAGTTCGCCGATGCGCATGCATAGCACGCTAGACCTTGACGCTCACGTCAAGGCAACGGAGTCGTCAATCGCCGCAGCCGTCCTCACCCTGGAGCGGCAACGCTGAAAGAGCTCAATTGAGCCCGGGATCCCTTCCGTTCATTGCTTCTTTGACGGGATTCTCCAGGTGGCCTGACCCTTCTGACTTCGCCGATAGGCGTAGTCAGAGAACTCCTGTAGGTAGTCAGGTTTTACGTTTTCCGCAGGCTGTTTTACCGAACGCGCACAAGGCCTCGGGCGTCGGCGTCAGTGCCCCGGACTGATCGTACGCTCGCTCACCAATCGGGCTTCCGGCCACGGCGGGGGGAGTGGCCGGAATTCTGGCCAAACCCCAAATGACACGGCGCGTTCGGCTCGCATACGGCTGTATTCCTGACCGGGTCCCAAAGCGAAAACAAAGAGAAGAGGTAGGTTATGTGTGGTAGGACTGCCGGCGATGTGCTGGATGTCATGCTGATGTGGTCCGGCAAGGCCAACCCCTCCGACGAGGAGCGGGTGGCGGACGAGCTCGCGGTCGGCCAGTTCGTGGCGGACCTCTACGAGGCCGGGGTGCCGGTGATCACCGGCATCAACATCCACGCCAGCCGCAATTTCACGGTGGTCCGCGGTCAGCAGGCTCCGCTGGCGGACGGCCCCGTGACCGAGGTCGGCGAGCGGCGTCGCGGCTACATCGTGATCGAGCTGCCGAACAAGGACGGCAAGGCCCTGGAGAAGGCGCGCATGTGGGCCGACCGGCTGCCGTTTCCCATCGTCGACGTGATCACCAACGAGGAATTCACCCCGGCCCAGATCGCCGACATCGTGGCGGCGACGCCTGCGAGGGTGGAGCACGCGGAGGGGGCTTACGCGCTCCAGCGCGAGGAGATCAGGGAGGGCCGCTACACCCCGGCCCAGCTGAAACTCATCGCCTGACAGCAACGGCCTGAACCGGCCGCGAGGCCGGAACGCCCCCACAGGGTACGGGCCCACGCCGATGTCACCGGCGTGGGCCCGTACCAGTATTCGACACCAGACGGTGCGATAAGAGGTCGCGTGGACAGGACCTCCTCGCGCGACGTCACAGGTGCTCGTTGCCGCCGAACGTCAAAGGCGCCCTGCGGGTCGACCACCGCGACATGAACCGCGGGCCCCGCCTTGGGCTAACCGGCGAATTCCTCACCGTCGCCGACCGGCGGGTCAGTCTCGAGCTCACCCCGCCAGGGACGGTGGCGACCAGGCCGTGACCGCCGTCGACTTCGCGAGACCGCCCCCGCTGTCCCTTTCACACTCGCTGCCGCGCAGCGTGCAACGTGCGTGCGCTGCGTCAGATGGCCACTCCAGGCGCCTCCCCGCCCCGGGCGGGGCGAGTGGCGCGAGGCGGCCCGGTCCCCGGGGGCAAGCGCCGGTTGAGCCCCACCAAAGCTGCCCGCTACGGAAAGAAGTCTCATGCCTGCTCCAGTCCCCGAACTCCCCCTTGCCCGGCTCAGGACCGCCCCCCTCGACCCGCCGCCTGAATACCTCCACTTCCGTGCCGCGAGTCCCATCACCCGCGTTACCATCTGGGACGGAAAGCTGAGCGCGTGGCTGGTCACGCGCTGGGAAGACGCCCGCGCAGTCCTCGCCAGCCGGGCCTTCAGCGCCGACGTCTCACACCCCGGATTCCCCAGAATCCGCGACGGTGTCCCACTGGCCCCGAACGGCTTCCTCCAACACCACGACCCGCCCGTGCACACCAGGATGCGGCATGCGGTGACCGCCGAGTTCATGGACAAGCCAATCAAGGCGCTACGCCCATCCATCACCCGTATCGCCACTGACCTGATTGACGAGATGACCAGGCTGGAGGACAAGGCTCCGGTCGACCTCGTGGAGCACTTCGCCCTGCCGCTCCCCTCACGTGTGATTTTCGAGTTCCTCGGGGTGCCATACGAGGACCAGGCCTTCATGCAGGCGCAGTCGAACACCTTCATCGAACTCGGATCGACCCCGGACCAGCTCGCCTTTGCACTCGAGACGCTTCACCATTACTTCTTGGAGCTGCTCGCGGCCAAACGGCAGCGTCCCGGTGACGATACGGTGACCCGCCTCGGCGCACAGGTCGATACCCGCACCCTCACCGCGAAGGACGCAGCGGACTTGGCCTGCCTGATTCTGTTCACGGGATACGAGACCACCGCGAGCATGATCGCACTGAGCGTTATCGCACTGCTGCAAAACCCCAGTCAGATACCGCGACTCCTCGCCAGGTCGGACAAGAAGTCAAACTCGGTCGACGAACTGCTCCGCTATCTCAGCATCTTCCATGCTGGCCAGCGGCGTTACGCCCTGGAGGACGTGACCATCGGCGGTGTCACCATCCGTGCTGGAGAGGGCGTTATCATCCCCCTGGCAGTAGCCAACCGTGACCCGGAAGTCTTCACCGACCCCGACCACCTCGATCTTCGCCGTGGCAACGCCCGCCGGCACGTTGCCTTCGGTCACGGCATCCACGTCTGCCTGGGAAAGCCCTTGGCCCGCGCCGAACTGCAGATCGCGCTGCCATTGCTGTTCCGGCGGCTGCCGAACCTGAAGATCGCCGTTCCGCTGGAGGAAGTCTCCTTCAAGCTGAACACGCTCAGCTACGGAGTCCACGAACTACCCATCACGTGGTAGTCCGGTTCCGTCGTTGACCGCGAGCGGAACCAGGCGCATCAGCACGCCCGCTTAAACACCGGAAGCCGCGAACAGATGCGGCCTGTCCCGTATGAGGTTGAGCGCATGTCCGCCCACATCAGCAGCCCGCTCCCCCGCCAGGTCGCCGACGCCTACGTAGACGCGCTCATCGACCTCGACCCGATCACCGGCACCAACCTGGGCGTTGCCGAGAGTTCGAGCCGGCTCCCGGACTTCTCCCCCGCCGGGCAGCAGGCCCTCGCCGACCTGGCCCGTACGACGCTGGACCACCTGGCCGAGGCGGAGGCCTGGCCGGGCGGCGACAGCGACGCCGAGCGCCGCTGCGCCCGG